>NZ_JBQTCF010000008.1:0-131772 GCF_052379845.1 Roseinatronobacter sp. NSM
AGGCCTGAAGCTGCCCTTCAGCTTTGGACTAAGCCCGCGCTGTCGGCGGGCCGGGGTCTGCCGATCCGACATTTTAGGAATGCACTTTATCCAGGCGGAATATTCCTGACTTCAAAGGCTTGAGGTAACCTTGGGTCATCGGCAGGCCGCGGGACGGCCCGCCGATGGCGCGGCGGCCTGCGGCCTTGATTCCGCGCCTTGGATGACTGCTTCAGGCCAAAGAACTACCGCCCCCATGGCAGCACTTCACGTCCCCTCACGGCCGCGGATCCTTTTGATCAGGGACTACAGTCAGCATGCCCTGATGGTCGTGCAACCACGGCAGGATCAGCGCGGCCACGGTTTCGGGGTATTCTTCATGCACCAGATGCCCCCCTTGGGGCAGTTCCGCATATTGCGCGCGCGCCAGTTGCTGGCTGGCCTGACGCGATACTTGCACCGGAACGGCCAGATCACCCGCAGATGCAATCAGCAGCGTGGGCACTGTAATTTGCGGCAGCCGTTCCAGCAGCGGTTCCAGATCCCATTGCGCCATCATGCCCAATGTCCCCTCAATATGGGATGTGCGGCTGACAAGGCGCTGATACAGCGCCACGCCGTCCTCATCCAGCGGCGATCCGGTGCCCGCCAGCAGCTTTTCAACCTGCTTGCGTTTGGAGGATAGCCGCGTGACAATTGCCGCAATAAACGGACTGCCCGCCATGGCGCGCGCCAGTTTGGGAAACAGCCACCCCGCGAACCCGTCAAACGGGCCAAGGGCTGCATTTATCGCCACCACAGCACGCGGCGGGCGGCGCATCATTTCAGTCATGCGCAACGCAACCGCAGCGCCTGCCGAATGGCCAATAATCGCCACCGGCCGCCAGTCCTGATCCTCGCACAGCGCGCAAAGATCATCGGCCATGGCGTCCAGCCCCAACCGCATTTGCCCGCCCGCCCGCGTGAAACCCTGACCGGGCAGGTCGGGCACAATCAGGCGACAGCCCGGCAAATAGTCCATAAGGCGGTGAAAACTGTGGCCCGAAGCGCCCGCCCCATGCAGCAGCAGCACATCCGGCCCGGTGCCCGTAATCTGCACATGCCATTCATGCGGGCGACAGCGGATAAGTTGCGAATATTCGCATAAGGGCCAATCCTGCGGAACAACTCGCATCATCTAATTCCCGAATGCAGCGGACAGCGTGGCCGATAGTGCGCGCGAATCCGCGCGTGGCAACGCAATCAGTGTGGCCCCCATATTGCGCGACAGCGCAGCAAGCTGCGGGTTCGGGCGCAGACTCGTATCAATAACCAATGCGGGAACGCCGTGTTGTGCGACCCCCTTTGCCAGCCTTTCGGCATCCGCGCCCGCTGCCGCACGGTCCGCGCGGCCATCCAGCGCGATATTGGCGCGCCCGTCGGTCAGCACCGCCAATGTGGGGGCCATGCCATGACCCCGCGCCTGCAGCGCCGTTTCCAGCGCAAGCTGCAATCCCGCCGCAAGTGGTGTGCCGCCCCCGCTGGGCAGGCCCGCCAGCTGGCGCTTGGCCTGCACCAGCGACCGTGTGGGGCCAAGGCCAAGATCGGCCCCCGTGCCACGAAAACTGACCAGCGCAACATGGTCGCGCGTGGCATAGGCATCGGCCAGCATCAATTCAATTGCACCCTTGGCTTCGGCCAGACGCGCAAGGGCGCTGGACCCTGACGCATCGACCACGAAAATCAGCACGCGGTCGGTTTGCGCACGAAACTGACGGACGCGAATATCGGACGGCATCAGCAACACTTGCCCTGCGGGCGCGTTCGGGCGGGTCTGGCGGCGCAGCTTCTGCCACGGCGCGGCCTGCCGCAAGGTGGCCACCACATCCACCCGCGCCGCCGCATCGGGGGTGCCCGCGCGCGATGGCAGGGGCCGCCCGCGCCGTTTGGACTTGCGCACAGCCCCGCCACTGGACTGGCCCTGTGCCGCGCGCGCCACGCGCCCTGCCTGCAGCTGCGCCAACAGCCCCGCAGGCAGGGCGGCGCGCGCTGCGTCAATCAGCATGTCATCAGGGATATCCTGCGCAGTGTCAGTGTCGGGCGGGGTTTGGGCCGCATCCTGTGGCGGGGGGGGCGGTGGCGGGGCGGGGTCTTCGGGGGGGGGCGCATCAGGCACCGCCATGGCCCGGTGGGCCAGCACCAGCCCGACCGCAACGGCCAGATCCTGCGCATCCACCAATGTGGCCCCGCGCAACGCGGCATGTGCCCGCGCGCAGGCCAGTGTCAGCAAGGGGGCGCGCAATGTGTCAATGCCAAGCGCAGCGGCAACGCCCGTCACCTGCCTGCGGGCGTCATCAGGAACACGCACCTGTGGCAGGCGCGCGCGCGTCAGCGCGATCTGGTCCATATCAAGGTGGAACGGCGCGGTATCCGACCATGCCAGCCCGTCCAGGTCCAGAAACAGCCCAAGGCGGTCGCGCAATGCAGGGGCCAGCCCTTCGCCGTCCTGCGCGGCCTCGTCCAAGGCAATCAGCGCCAACTCCGGCTGCGCATCAAGCGCCTGCCCCAGACGCACGGCCAACGCTGGCGGGCAGCGTTCGGCCATGGTCAGCGCCATCATGCCCCCGCCCCCCAAAAGACCAGCGTGGCGCTGCATGGCGCCAGTGGCCAGCGTGGCCGCCAGATCCAGCCCGCCGAAAAGCGCGTCATCGCTGATATTGGGGGGCAGTTTGCGCGGCTGGAATGCCGCCAGCGCATCTTGCACACGCGCGCGCACCGGCCCTGCCCGCGCGCGCAGCCACAGCCCGCGCAGGCCAGCGGGGTCCACCGCCAGCAATGTCAGCGCGGCAGTGACACGCGCCCACGGGTCCGACAGGGGATCAGGCGCTTGGCCGCGACGGTCGGGGGGACCGCTGGTGTCGTCAAAGGGTGTCAGGGCAGCACCTCGGACAATTGGCGGGCGACGCGCGCGCCGGTCCCGGCTTCGTCCAGTGGGTCGCGGCGCAAACGGTGGCGCAGGGCCATAGGGGCGGTGGCGCGGATATGGTCGCGGGTGACAGCCCCGGCCCCCGCAAAGGCCGCGATGGCCCGCGCGGCCGCCAGCAAGGTCAATTCCCCGCGCAACCCGTCAGACCCAAGCGCCAGACACACCGACGCGCAATCATGCAGCGCCACATTCGACACCTGAACGCCGCCAAGTGCGGCGCGCGCGGCCAGAATTTGCGCCCGCAAGCCCGCATCCTGTTCCTGCCAATGCGCCATGAAGGCCGCATGGTCGTTTTCATAAGCATCGCGGCGGCGCATCACTTCCACGCGGGTGTCAATATCGCGCGGGCTGCATACCTCGACCGACAGGCCGAAACGGTCCAGCAATTGCGGGCGCAATTCGCCTTCTTCGGGGTTGCCAGACCCCACCAGCACAAACCGCGCAGGGTGGCGAATGGACAACCCTTCGCGTTCGACAACATTCTCGCCCGATTGCGCGACATCCAGCAGCAAATCAACAATGTGGTCTTCCAGCAGGTTCACTTCATCAATATACAAATAGCCGCGATTGGCCCGCGCCAGAAGTCCCGCCTGAAACGCCTTTTCGCCACGCGTCAGGGCGCGTTCAATGTCCAGCGCCCCTGTCACGCGGTCCTCACTTACCCCAAGGGGCATGTCCACAACCGGCGTGGGGCGTGTGACAATTTCCGCCTGCGATATGCCCGCCCAGTCCGGGCAATCGGCCAGCGTGGCGGAATTGCACGGACACCCCGCCACCATATCAATGGGCGGCAACAAGGCAGCAAGCGCGCGCACGGCTGTTGATTTGCCGGTGCCACGGTCGCCAAACACCAGAACGCCCCCGATCCTTGGATCAATCGCGGTCAGGATCATGGCGGTTTTCATTTCATCCTGCCCGACAATGGCAGAAAAGGGGAACGGCGTCATGCGGCCTCCTGTTTAGTTGGGGCGGGGTCCAGCGGATCGCTGCCCTGCCATGTGCCCTGACGCGCGGAAATGCGGAAACGGGCGTAAAGTTCTTCGGAAAACCAGCACTCCTCGCGGACGGCGCGGATGGCGTGTTGGTGCGGGCCACGGCGGGCAAATTCGGCCATACTGTCCGCATCTGGCCAGACCGAAAACGTGACCTGACGCAGCAGCGGCATTTCGCCGATGCCAATCTTGAACATCACATTGGGATCAGCGCCAACCTTGGCGGAAATATCAGGCACCTGCCCCCAGAACCGCAGCGCCCGCGCAGGGCGCAAGGTCGCACGCGTCAGCGCGGCAACAGGACCATCCGCCCCCCCTTCGGGGCGGAACGGGGCACGACCGGACCAGCGCCCGCGCGCCGAATACGGTTCCAGAAACAGCGTATAGGTTTCATCAGCCTGCGCGCGCCAACGCGCCCATGCGCCACCCGCCACGCCCTGTTGCGCGGCCTGTTGCGTGCCCCAGACCCCCAAAATGGCCCAGACGCCCCAATTCGGGCGCGGCGTGAACCCCTGCCCTGTGCCAGAGCCGCAAATCTTCCAAAACTCCAGCCCCGGCTGGCGGGCCAGCGCCACACGCGCCGCCACCATCTGGCCCAGAACCCACAGCCGCGCGGCGGGCCGGTCAAACCGGAACAGGCTAAGCGTGATGGATTGCATGGCGATTCCCGTCCATAAGTGTCAACTTAAGTTGTCACATTCTTCGGAAGCTGTAAAGAATAAGAATGTAAACCTTGATTGACACATTGCATCTGTGTAAGCTGACATCAACACCAAAGAACGGGAAACGCACATGTCTGATTCTGACGCACCGCATCATGCCATCGTGATTGGCGCGGGATTGGGCGGGTTGGCTTCGGCCATGCGGCTGGGGGCCAAGGGCTACCGCGTCAGCGTGATTGACCGGCTGGACCAACCCGGCGGGCGCGGGTCCTCCATCACGCAGGGCGGGCACAGATTTGACCTTGGGCCAACCATTGTAACCGTGCCGCAAGGGCTGCGCGACCTGTGGGCCGCCTGCGGGCGCGATTTCAACCGCGATGTGACCCTGAAGCCGATGACCCCGTTTTATGAAATCCGCTGGCCGGACGGATCGAAATTCGCGGCCTATCAGGATAGCGACACCATGGAGGCAGAGGTTGCGCGCCTGTCGCCCGACGATGTGCCGGGCTATCGCAAATTCCTCAATGACGCGCAGGACCGCTATTGGTTCGGATATGAGGATCTGGGCCGCCGGTCCATGCACCAGCTGTGGGACCTGATCAAGGCATTGCCCCGCTTTGTGTGGCTGCGCGCTGACAGGTCGGTTTATGCCCATGCTGCCATGCGTGTGCGCGATCCGCGGCTGCGCTTTGCGCTGTCGTTCCATCCGCTGTTCATTGGCGGTGATCCGTTTCGCGTGACATCAATGTATATTCTGGTCAGCCATCTGGAAAAATCCTTCGGGGTGCATTACGCCATGGGTGGCGTGCAGGCGATTGCGCATGCCATGGCGAATGTCGTGCGCCAACAGGGCGGCACAATTCACCTGAACACCGAAATTGACGAAATTATCGTTGAAAATGGCCGCGCCGCCGGTGTGCGCCTGCTGGGCGGCAAGGCGCTGAAGGCCGATATTGTCGTGTCCAACGCCGATGCCGGACATACCTATGCGCGCCTGTTGCGCAACCGGCCGCGCAAACGCTGGACCGATGCGAAGCTGAACACCCGCCGCTGGTCGATGGGCCTGTTCGTGTGGTATTTCGGCACGCGCGGCACACGCGATATGTGGCGCGATGTGGGCCATCACACGATTGTTGTCGGCCCCCGCTACCGCGACCATATCAAGGATATCTTCATTCGCGGCCATCTGTGCGACGACATGAGCCTGTATGTCCATCGTCCCTCCGTCACCGACCCGTCTGTTGCGCCTGCTGGCGATGATACCTTCTATGTGCTTAGCCCGGTGCCCCATCTGGGACATGACAATGGCGTGGACTGGACGACCGCGCAGGAACCCTACCGCCAGAAAATGCTGGCCATGCTGGAAGACCGCCTGTTGCCGGGGCTTGCGGAACATGTGACCGAAAGCCTTGTGTTCACGCCCCAAACCTTCCGCGACCGCTATCTGTCACCGCTTGGGGCGGGGTTCTCAATCGAACCGCGTATTTTGCAAAGCGCGTGGTTCCGCCCGCATAATGTGTCCGAAGAACTGCCGGGCCTGTATCTGGCAGGGGCGGGCACCCATCCGGGCGCGGGGCTGCCCGGCGTGATCAGCAGCGCCGAGGTGTTGGGCCAACTGGTGCCCGATGCCGCCTCGCCCCTGACCCCCGCCCTGCCGATGGCCGCCGAATGACCGCCGAATCCCATATTTCCGCGCCCGACATGGACGCCTGCCGCGCCGCCATCCGCACCGGATCGCGCAGTTTTCACGCGGCCTCGCGCCTGTTGCCCACCAGTTTGCGCGACCCTGCGCTGGTGCTCTATGCGTTTTGCCGTGTGGCCGATGATGCTGTGGATGAAGGGGTTGATCCAGTGCGCGCCGTGTTGCAGTTGCAAGACCGGCTGGACCGCGCCTATGCAGGCCAGCCCCATGACGCGCCCATTGACCGCGCCTTCGCCGCGATGGTGGTGCGCCATGACCTGCCCCGCGCCCTGCCCGATGCCCTGCTTGAAGGGCTGGCATGGGACGCCGAGGGGCGCCGCTTCACCACCTTCTCGGAACTCGTGGATTATGCCGCGCGCGTGGCCGCTGTGGTGGGGGCCATGATGTGCGTGCTGATGGGCGTGCGCGACCGCGACAGGCTGGCGCGCGCCTGCGATCTGGGCGTGGCCATGCAACTGACCAATATAGCCCGCGACATAGGCGAGGATGCACGCAACGGGCGGCTGTATCTGCCGCTTGCATGGTTTGACGATGCGCAGCTTTGCCCCGAACGCTTTTTGCGCACCCCCGCAGCATGCCCCGAAATACGCACCATGACCGCACAGCTTTTGCAAGACGCCGACCGCCTGTATCAGCGCGCCAGTGCGGGTATCTCGGCGCTGCCACTGGCCTGCCGTCCGGGCATATTTGCCGCGCGCCATATCTATGGCGGGATCGGGGGGTCCATCCGCGCACAGGGCCATGACAGCATCACGCAGCGCGCCTATACAACCAAGCGCCAAAAACTTGGCTGGCTGTCCCTTTCTGCGGCGCAGGCGGCGCTTAGTATGGTGCAACCGCAAGCGGCCACATTGCACGCCCGGCCCCTGCCCGAAACCCGCTTTCTGGTCGATGCCGCCAGCCGTGACACAGACGCAACCACCCGGTCCCAAACCCTGATCGACGCCATGGCGCGCCTGCGCGCCCGCGATATTTCCGCCCGCCAAACCTATAGGGACATGTCCCGGCGCAGCGCCTGAAGTAGGTTGCTTGAAAGTGGGAACCAGTTTTGAGCTTCTCGAAGCTGTGAAATCAATAAGTTAGAGTATGTGGCATGACTGCGAATGAACGCGACATACTCTAATAGACGCGCAGCCCCACTGCCCGCGCCCACCGCGCCCGCAAGGGCGCCCAAGTAAAGGCTTGCATCCGGAAGGGATGCTCCTTTAGGTCAAACCAACCGACCAACCACAATCACGGCTGTGGCAAAAGGAATATCCCCAATGGACTGGCTACTTTTTCTGACATTTCTGGCCGCGACCGCCGCTGCCGCCACAACCGGCGCAATGTTCGAGCCGGGAAAATGGTATGATGATCTGGACAAACCCCGCTGGACCCCGCCGGGATTTGTCTTTCCGCTGGTCTGGACAAGTGTTTATCTGGCCATGTCCTATGCCGCCATGCGCATCGGGCTGATCGCGGGCACGCAACAGGCGCTTGCCTTCTGGGCGCTTCAGATTGCGTTCAACACATTGTGGTCGCCGGTATTTTTCGGCCTCAAGCGGATGCGTGCCGCGCTTGTCATTCTGGGGTTTTTGTGGCTGTCCGTGGCCGCCACCCTGATAAGTTTCTGGATGTTCGACACAATCGCGGGCGCCTTGATGGCCCCCTATCTGTTGTGGGTGACGATTGCGGGCGCATTGAACGCATCTGTCTTGCGGCGCAATCCGCAATTTGCCTGAACTGGCCTGTGTCGCGCCCGTCATAGCGTGAAAACGGGCGCGCACATGCCAGGGCGTGCCCGCGTTCATTCGCATTCACGCGACCCATGCTAACCTTATGGTGTCGCATGTCTTTTTGTGCAGCACCGGGTCCCACTTTTGCGCGACATGCTCTAGCAGGTGTCCGCCCGTTCCCGCATTTGCCCGAAAATACGGTCCGCGTGATCGCGCAAGTAGATTTTCAGCCAAGGCGTGAACCTGTCGGGGGCGCGGTCGATGACCGCGCCAAGCGCTGGCAGGCTAATCCAGTCGGTCGCGGCCACTTCATCGGGGTCGGGCGCGATTTTCAGGTCGGCCATGGCGCGCGCAGTGAACACCTGCACTACTTCATGTTCCACCAACCCCCCGCCAACATCGGCGCAATATTCAATTTCGGCCGCATATGTCAGGGGCAATCCGGTGATGCCCAATTCCTCTTGCAAGCGGCGCGTCGCGCAGGTCAGGTCATCCTCGTTCCAATGCGGATGGGTGCAGCATGTATTGGTCCACAGGCCGGGGGTGTGGTATTTCCCCAAGGCGCGGCGCTGCAGCAAAACACGGTCCCCTTCGGTGACAAATACCGAAATCGCCTTGTGCTTCAATCCGCGCTGGTGAACCTCCAGCTTGTCAACCGGCGTCAACTGCCCGTCAACCCAGGCTGGGATCAGCGCACCACTCATGTGAAGCCGGGCCGGACCAGACCCGACAGGTGCAACAGGTTCTTCACCCCGATCTTAAGATGCGCCAGCGGGCGCGCGGCCACCAGTTTCTTGTTCATATAAGCCTCGAATGTCAGGCGCTGCACATCAATGTCATGGCACAGGCTGACAAAGCGTTCGCGCCGATCGTCGGATTTGTAATAGGCGTCCTGCATGGACCGCAAGACCTTGAACACAGTCTTGTGGTCGCGCATGAACAGTTTGCGCGCCAGGGCAAGGTCGCGCGCGCGGCCACTGGCCAGCGCTGCCTGTGCCGCAGTTGCCGCCACGCGCCCGCCGACCATGGCGTAATAAATCCCCTCGCCGGAACTGGGGGCCACGACGCCCGCGGCATCCCCTGCCAGCACCACATCGCGGCCATTGTCCCAGCGGTCCATCGGGCGCAGCGGAATGGGCGCACCTTCGCGCCGGATGGTTTCGCAGCCCGTCAGGCCCGCCATGGCGCGCAGGTCCGCTGTTGCTTTCTTCAGGTCTGCGCCGTTGATTTCGGTGCCCATGCCCACGCTGGCATGTTTGCCATGCGGGAACACCCAGCCGTAAAAATCTGAACTGATGCGCCCGTCATAGATGACATCGCAGCGGTCGGGGTCATAGCGGTCATTGGCAGGCGGGGCCTTGATGATTTCGTGATAGGCAATGACATAAGGGATCTTGTCACCGCCCGGCACCTCGGCGCGCGCAACACTGGAGCGCGCGCCATCCGCGCCGATGACCAGCCGGGTGGCGCTGCGCATTTCCGCGCCACTGGCCTTGTCGCGCCAGACAACATGCGTGCCGTCCTTGTCGCGCTCGATGCGCAAATAGGTTCCTGTCAGGCGCGTGGCGCCGTTTCCAACGGCCCGCAGGCGCAGGAATTCGTCAAAATCCTCGCGGTCGACCATACCCACGAAACCGTTTTCAATGGGAATATCCACTGCCCGCCCCGTGGGCGAAATCATGCGCGCCGTGGTGATCTGCGCAACAAGCTGTGACATGGGAATTTCAAAATCCGCGATTGCGCGCGGCGGAATGGCCCCGCCACAGGGTTTGATGCGCCCTGCCCTGTCCAGCAGCGCCACCTTATGGCCCGCGCGCGCCAGATCATCGGCGGCCGTGGCCCCGGACGGGCCGCCGCCCACAACAAACACGTCATACCCCATAGCCTATTCCCCCGGAACCAGTTGCGCCGCGTCCCGCGCGGCCATGATACGCGCGGCCAACCCCGCAGCGCCTGTGAAAATTGCGGCTTGCACCAAAAAGACAGCCCCGAACGCATCTGCAACCGGCAGCATGCCGCGTGCAAGGTCCACCAATGCGGCCCCGGTCAAACCGCCAAATCCTGCCGCAATCGCCTGTGATGCGCCCCACAGGCCCACGCGGGTGCCTTCGCGCTTGTCGCGCCCTTCGCCCGCCAGTTGCATCATGGACCCGATGGCCGCGACCGCGAACATGCCATTGAAAAACCCCAAAGCCACCACCAGCGGCACCAATGGCAACGCCCACAGGCTTGCCCCCGCAATGGCCAACAGCACCAGCGCTGACCCAATGCAGCCCGAAACCACCCAAACCCGCAAAGACCCCAGCCGCAGCCCCGTCGCGGCCACGCCCACCAGCACCATGCCCAGAAACACACCGCCATTTTGCGCGCCCGACATTTGCGTGGACTGGCCCGGCGTGAACCCGAATACCAACCCGGCATAGGGTTCAAGGATCAGTTCCTGCATGAAATACGCCGTCATCGACAGGAATACGAAGAACGTGAAATGCCGCGCGCGCCGGTCGGCCCAGATGTCACGCAGACCCTCGCGGAAGCGTTGCGGCGCGGGCGCCGCGCGCGCTATAACCCGCCGTTCAATGCCCCAGACGGCCAGCACCGTCAGGGCAAACGCCCCCGAACAGATAACGGCAACAACCGCCAGCAGCCGCATATGGCTGTAGGGGTCCAGAAACCGGCCTGCAGTTATGGCCGTCAGCGCAATGCCTGCAATCATCATCAACCATGTGATGGTCGCCGCAGCAGGGCGCCGGTGTTCCGCCGTGGCGGTGGCCAGCAGCGCCAGAAGCGAGGTGCCCGAAGCGCCAACCCCCAGCCCGATGACCGCATAGGCCAGCACCGACAGCGCCAGACCCAGTGCGAAACTGCTTTCCAGCACCGGAATGGCCAGCGTCGCGCCCAAACCCCCAAGCGCCAGAAGCCCCATGCCCGCGATAATCCAGCGGGTGCGGTTGCCGCCCTGATCGGCCAGATGGCCCCAGTTGGGCCGTGTGATTTGCACCCCGTAATGCAGCGCCACCAGCGCGCCGGGCAGCACCACCGGCAGCGCCAGTTCCACCACCATCAGGCGATTGAGGGTTGATGTCATCAACACCACAATCGCGCCCAGACTGGCCTGAACCAGCCCAAGGCGGAATATCTGCACCCAGCTTAATGTCATGCGCCAATCCCCCGCAGCGCAAAGGCCGCAACCATCATGCCCAGCACATACGGGCCAACGCCCGCGCCGTTGAACCATGGCGCAAGGCGTGCGGGGTCCTGCCGCCAACGCCCCAACGCCCATATCTGCACCCCGATACCCAGCGCGATGGCCCCGGCATGCACAGGCGCGCCCCAGATCAGCAACAAGACGACAACAAGCAGTTGCGCCAGCACCATGACCGTGCCCGCAACTGTCGCGGCATCCACTGGCCCCAAGGTTACCGGCAGGGACCGAAGGCCCATCTGGCGGTCGCCCTCAATGGCTTTGAAATCATTGATTGTCATAATGCCATGCGCCCCCAGACCATACAGAACCGCAATCGCCACAATTTCAAACCGGGGGGCACCGGCGGCAATGACGGCGGCGCCTGTGAACCATGGCAACGCTTCATAGCTTAGGCCCACAAGTCCCGGTCCCCACCAGCCTGACCGTTTGGCCCGCACGGGTTCGGCGGAATAGGCCCATGCCGCCAGCACACCCACAACTGTTGCGCCAAACCCCCAAGGCCCCAATTGCCAGCCCACGACCAACGCCAAGGCCGACATGGCCAGCGCAATATACACCCCCCAGCGGCCCGGAATGCGCCCCGACGGAATGGGGCGGTGGGGTTCGTTGATGGCGTCTACATGGCGGTCGCACCAGTCATTGGCGGCCTGCGACATGCCGCAGACAATAGGACCGGCCAGCACCACGCCCAACACCACCAGCGCCCAATTGTCCGGCCAGACCCCCACGGAAATGATACCGCACAGATAGGCCCACATTGGCGGAAACCATGTGACGGGTTTGACAAGTTCCAGCATGGCGGCGGGTTTGGGCAAACGGCCCCGCCCTGACGCGGCTGGAATGTGGGTGTCTAGACTTGTTTCGCTCATACTGTAAACTTTGCCTGACATATTCATTTGCATCAAGTGTTATTTGCACCCCTGCGGCGCAATCCTGAAACGGCAGCCCGGCGCACCTGTCGCGCAGCAGCACATCTCAACCACGCGGGCATCAGGCCAGACCAGCGCCGAAAACAGCCGTTCAAACACCGCGCAATGCCAATCACATACCGGATGATCGCACGCGCGCTGCGCCAAAGGGTTCGCGGCAATTTCAAAACACAACGGCGCATGCCCGCACACAGAAAACCGGCCCGACCCCGCAAATGTCCATGAATGGCGCGCAATGGCGGCAGACAGCACCCGCGCCCCCAACAGCGCAGGCAAGGCGCGAATCAGCATTTGTGCAGGGCGGGGAATGCGGTTGGCCAAGATGTAATCCCCCGTTGCCAGCCCTGCCGCGCGGTGAATGGCGGCGGCCCGGTCGGGCACGAACAGACGCACAGCATGGTGCAGGCGCGCAACGCTGGCTTCATCCAGCATTCCGGCGGTAGCGGGGGGTTCGCGCACATCCGCCAGATGCAGCAACGCCCCCCGCCACGCCACGCCCAGTTCCGCATCCAGCACCGGAAGGTGCTGCAATACGGCATTTGGGCCAATACGGGCATGCGCGGTCATGACCAACTACTCCACCGTTTGCGGGGAAACAGTCGCACCATTGGGCATTTTGAAGGCGCGGACGGACGGGCCGGCACTATCTTCCATTTGCTGTGTGCCACCCCCGCAGGCCTTGAACGCATTGCGTTCTGCCGCACGTTCCTTGCCTTGGGCGCGCAGCGCGGCGCGGCGTTCTTCGGCCTTGGCCTTCACATCCGCGCTGGCCTGCCAATCGGCCACTTGTGCATCTGCGATGGTGCGGGTCATGTCGAACTGGAAATCAACCTTGTCCTTGGATTGCGGCCCCCAGTATCCGGCCTTGCCCAAATCATAGAAGGTGCGCCCGACACCGGCCTTCAAAAACGCCTTCAGGCAGCCCAGCAAATACCGCCGCCGGTAGCCCGTGCCGCGCCATGGGTAATGGAACAACGCCTTCTTCATGTAGAAACGGCGATAGTTTTTCATCACCCCGTCCAGCAATTCGCCACGCGTCATGGCGGCGGGTTTCATGATGGGGGTGACGAAATTATACTTGGAATAGTCGAACACCTCGACCTGATCGCGCAATTCCTGAAACAGCGGCGTGAAGGGCCAGGGGGTATACATGGCCCAATTGGCCAGATCGGGCTGCCAGTCCCACGCCATCTGATAGGTTTCTTCCAGCGTTTCGGGGGTTTCATTGTCAAGGCCCACGATAAACTGCGCTTCCACGAAAATATCAGCCTCGCGCAGCAGGCGGATGGCTTCCTTGTTTTCCGCGACCGTGGTTTCCTTGTTGAACTGGTCCAGCTTCAACTGCGCGGCGGCTTCAGTGCCAAGGCTGACATGCACCAGCCCCGCCTTGCGATACAGCGCCAGCAATTCGCGGTCGCGCATAATGTCGGTCACGCGGGTATTGATGCCCCATTGCACGCGCGCAGGCAGGTCGCGGCGGATTAGTTCTTCGCAGAATTCCACGAATTTACGGCGGTTTATGGTCGGTTCTTCATCTGCCAGAATGAAGAAACCGACACCGTGGTTTTCAACAAGGTCTTCAATCTCGTCCACCACTTTTATGGGGTCGCGCACACGGTAGTCGCGCCAGAATTTCCACTGGCTGCAAAACGAACAGGTGAAGGGACAGCCGCGCGCCATGTTGGGAATGGCCACACGCCGGTTCAACGGCACATAGATGTATTTGTCCCATTCCAGAATCGACCAGTCCGGTTTTATTCCGTCCAGATTCTTGACAGTGGACGCCGCCTGCGTGGCCACAATTTCCGTGCCTTCGGTGAAGGCCAGCCCGTGTATTTTGCGCCGGTCCGCGGGCCAGCGCCCTTGGGCTATGGCCTGCATCAGGTTGACGACAATCTCCTCACCCTCGCCGCGCACAATCACGTCGATCCACGGCGCCTCGCTCAGGACTTGGCGATACATGAATGTTGCGTGAATGCCCCCCAACACCCTGACCGCCTGCGGCGCGACCTCTTGCGCGATGCGCAACACGTCCTCGGCCATATAGATGGCGGGGGTGATGGCGGTTGTGCCCACAACATCGGGCTTCAATTCTGCCAGACGTGCGCGCAGGGCATCATTATCGATGTGATTTGTCATGGCATCGATGAAATGAATATCATCAAACCCCGCCGCCCGCAGCGAGCCGGTCAGATACGCCACCCATGCAGGGGGCCAGTTGCCAGCAATCTCTGCGCCGCCGGAATGATAGTTCGGGTGAACGAACACGATTCGCATGTCAACCTCCAGTTATGTAAACCTAGGTTGACAGTGTTTGCGTCTATTTATATTGACATAGATCAATCAGGAATGAAAAAAACCCGCGAATTTCGCGGGCCTGCGGGAACGCAGCTGCCGGGCCAAGGCGCGCAGGCACCGGCCCTGCTACCCCTCATCGCGGCTAAGGATGCCGTATTTGCGCAGCTTCACATATAGCGACTGGCGCGACAGGCCCAGCATTTCAGCAGCGGCCACGCGGTTGTTGCGTGTCAGCTCAATCGCGGTTTCGATACAGATTTTTTCAATGACATTGGTGGTTTCTGACACAATGTCCTTCAGGGTCGACGACCCGACAAGTTCCATGACGCCGCGCATATTCGCTTCGGGGGTTGCGTTATCTGCGCGCAGTGCCGCCGCATTGGACGCATTGCGGATGATCAACGCCAGAACCGGATCAACGCGGTCATCCAGCCATGTTGCCGAGATTTCGACCGTCACGCGCGCGTCAAAATCCGTCTTCAACTTGGTGGAATACATGCGCAGCTGGCCTGCGCGGCGGGCATTGTCCAGCAACACCTTCAGGTCCACCATACCCCGGCTTAGGAAATCCGCCATCGACCGCCCACGCACGGCCGTAAGGCCCGGCGCGTCGGTCAGGTTCAGGAATGTTTCGCTGGCCGCAAGGATCAAACCTTCCTTGTCGGTGAACACAATCGCATCCACGCCGCGATGGAACAACTGACGCAGGTTCGTCAGCAGCCGCCCATCTGCAGATGACCCTTGCGCAACGTCGCTCAGGCGCACCATGGCCAGTTGCTCACCTGCGGCGCGGAAAATCTTGGGCGTCAGCAACAGGCGGCGCGATTCTGCCTTCACCTCAACCTCTATGGCGGGCGATGCCTCCATCGAGGACGGAATATCAAGCGCGGCCATCAATTCATCCTTGCCGCGCCCAACAAACTGGTCGGAAAAGGGCCGCTTGATAAGATCTGCGCGCGCGCGTCCCAGCAAGGACGCGGCATTGTGGTTTATGTCCACAATCTGCCCTGACATGGCCGAAACCAGCACCACTGCATCAGTGGTGAAATCCATCAGCAAGCGGTAGCGCGTGTCGATTTCGCGCTGCGCTTCGTAATCACGCTCCAGCGCGATCTGGGCGTTCAGCAACATTTGCTGCATTTCCAGAACGGGGCGCTGGTCGGTGCCCAGCAGCAGGATTTCGCCGCTTTCCTCAATCCAGTGCATGACATAGCGCACGGGAACACTCTGGCCGGGCTTGACCAGATGCACCAATTCCACCCAGCGCGATGGCACCGCTTCGCCCTTGCGGGCGCGGCCAATCAGGTCTGCCAGTCGTTCCTGAAATTTCGGAACGCTTTCGGGGTCCAGCAGCCTGACAAAATCCTGCCCCACCCAGCGCGACGCCCCGTCAAAACTTGCGGCATCGGCCTTGACATGAACCACCTTCACAATAGCTTCATCAGAGATAAGGAAGGATATATCGGCAAGACTGGTCAGGACAGCGGAAAAAAAATCCCCGCCGAACACGGGCACCGAGCCACTTTCAAGGAATCTGGCGCCATCATTTGACACAGTAAACCTGCTCCTTCCTGGTATCCGGCTGTCCAAGTTAGCACGGATACAATTTTTTATTAGTTATCCGACATTCTTATTGTGATTTATGGCCAAACCACAGAAAGTTAAAGCCTCTGATATCTGTGTGGTGGCTATATTTGCGCCAACCATTGCAGCAATGTGCTTCAAGCTCATGTCTTTTTGCAGCAAAGTCACCAGCGCGCCCCCCAATGCCACTGGCAAATCCTGCCCGGCATACGCCCGAATCGTTTTCACAAGTTCGACACTGGGGGCCAGCGATGACCGGTTTGATGCCGAAATGAAGACGGCATGAAACCTGTGTTCTGACAGCTCTTCTTCGATCGAACGCGCTGTGGGCAGCAAACTGACGCGCACCGAAATTCCCAATCGGCGCATCTGGTTGGCCGCGACCATCGCGCCCAGACTGTGCTGTTCCCCCGATGGCAGAACCAGAAACACACGCCCGTCATGGCAATCCCCGGCCCGGTCCGCAAACCACGCCAGTGCAATTTCGCGCAACAATGATTGCAGGCGCGCCATGGCCAATGTCGCCTGAAAAATGTCCAGCTCGCCCTCATGCCAGCTGTTGCCCAATTTGGATATGGCGGCGGGCAGGTATATGTCGACAATCTGCTCTGCGGAAATACGCCTGCGTTTCATCTCGTCATATACGGCTGTGAACATGCCGGGATCGGCACTTTTGGACAGCCGGACCATCAGGTTCAGCAAATCGCGGTCCGGCTCCCCGGATTCCACGCCGGTTTTCTGCACCAGCTCGGACACCACCCGCAGGGCAAACTGGCGCACCACCGCCTGTCCCGAAGTCATATCCTCGAAATGCGCTAAGCGAAGTCCTTCCATCTCTGCCCTCCCGGCAGATTCCAAAACCACATGCACAAGCCCGTCCCCCGGCGACGCACCAAAAGCAATGGTCCTGAATGTCGACAAATAAGCAGATCCAGTCTCACAGCTACCGGGCAAATTGTCAAATTAAACTTACATCAAGTGCCCGCCACAGGCCCGCCCTGGACGGGTTGATTAATTTTTATTTTGTTTCAATTACTTACAAACACTTTCAACAATCAGCCAGAATCTGGGTGTAACCTAACATGTGCAACAATGTGTAAGTTTTAATTGACACATAATCGGCGATCACGTTAAGATTTCACATGGGAATCAAACAAAGGATGCAATCATGACGCGGGAAGCTGGTGACAGGCAACTTTACACGCCTGAACAACGCGCCCGGCGCGATGCCTCCCGCTGGACAATTGTGCAGGGCGTTCTTGCGCCGGTGCAGTTTGTCATATGCCTGATTTCGGTTGTTTTGGTCGTGCGCTATCTGGTTACAGGCGAAGGATACCTTGCCGCGACCCTGTCTGTCGTCGTCAAAACCGGCGCGCTTTATGCCATCATGGTCACGGGTGCTATCTGGGAAAAAGAAGTGTTCGGGCAATATTTGCTGGCCGATGCCTTCTTCTGGGAAGATATGGTCAGTTTCGCAGTCATCGCCCTGCACAGCTTGTATCTGGTCGCGCTGCTGGCCGGCAGCATGCACCCAGACCAGCTGATGATCCTCGCACTTGTGGCCTATGTGGCCTATGCCGTGAATGCTGCGCAATTCCTGTGGAAATTGCGGGTCGCACGATTGGGGGCCTGCTGATGACCGCGCACCCGACCACCTGCAGCTCCGCCCCTGTGCTGAAAGAACGCGGCCAACGCGAAGTGTTTTGCGGCCTGACCGGTATCATCTGGCTGCACCGCAAAATGCAGGATGCGTTCTTTCTGGTCATAGGCTCGCGCACCTGCGCGCATTTGCTGCAATCGGCAGCGGGCGTGATGATCTTTGCCGAACCCCGTTTCGGCACCGCCATTCTGGAAGAAAAAGATCTGGCCGGTATGGCCGACGCGAATGAAGAACTGGACCGCGAAGTGGGCCGCCTGCTGGCGCGCCGCCCCGACATCCGCCAGCTGTTTCTGGTGGGGTCCTGCCCGTCCGAGGTGATCAAACTCGACCTTGCGCGCGCCGCCGAACGCCTCAGCGTGCAGCACGCCCCCCATGTGCGCGTGCTGAACTTCTCCGGCTCGGGCATTGAAACCACCTTCACCCAAGGCGAAGATGCCTGCCTGGCGTCCATGGTGCCCACCCTGCCACAAACGCAGGCAAAAGAACTGCTTCTGGTGGGCGCCCTGCCGGATGTGGTGGAAGATCAGGCGCTTGATCTGCTGGCGCAAATGGGCATTGCCCCGGTGCGCTGCCTGCCTGCCCGGCGCAGCGATGACACGCCCGCCATCGGCCCCAACAGCGTATTCGCCCTGACACAACCGTTTCTGGGCGATACCCATGCCGCCTTGCTGCGCCGTGGTGCGCGCCACATCCCCGCCCCCTTCCCTTTCGGCGCAGAAGGAACGCTGCTGTGGCTGTCCGCTGTGGCGGCGGAATTCGGCATCGCGCCCGATGTGGTCGCGCGCGTCACCGCGGCCCCCCGCGCGCGCGCCGAAAAATCCATCGCCGCCGCCGCCGAAACCTTGCGCGGCAAACGCATATTCTTCATGCCCGACAGCCAGCTGGAACTGCCGCTGGCCCGTTTTCTGACCCGCGAATGCGGCATGATCGCGGTGGAAATCGGCACGCCTTATCTGCATGCCGAATTGCACGGCCCCGAACTGGACCTGATTGCCGCTGGCCCCACCCTGTCCGAAGGGCAGGATGTGGACCGCCAGCTTGACCGCGTGCGCGCCGCCCGCCCCGACCTGACCGTGTGCGGCCTTGGCCTTGCCAACCCGCTGGAAGCCGAAGGGCTGGCCACCAAATGGGCAATCGAACTGGTCTTCACGCCCGTGCATTTCTTTGAACAAGCCGGCGATCTGGCATCGCTGTTTGCCCGCCCCCTGCGCCGCCATGCCATCCTGCACCCCCCTTCTCTGGAGGCCGCGCAATGACCCCGATCTTCATCTTGCCAAAAATACTCATATCAGGACACCAGACATGAAACTTGCCGTCTGGACATATGAAGGCCCCCCCCATGTCGGCGCAATGCGCGTCGCCACAGGCATGACTGGGCTGCATATGGTCTTGCATGCCCCGCAGGGCGACACTTATGCCGATTTGCTGTTCACCATGATCGAACGGCGCAACCATCGCCCGCCGGTCAGCTATACCACCTTTCAGGCCCGCGATCTGGGCGCAGACACGGCAGGTCTGTTCAAATCCGCCTGTCAGGACGCCCATGACAGGTTCCGGCCACAGGCCATCATGGTGGCCGCATCCTGCACCGCCGAACTCATCCAGGATGATCCGGGCGGTCTGGCCGAAACCATGGGCCTGCCGGTCCCTGTCGTGGCGCTGGACCTGCCCAGCTACCAGCGCAAGGAAAATTTCGGCGCGGATGAGGCCTTCTTGCAACTCTGCCGCCACCTCGCCAAACCCATGGCCCGCACTGCGCGCGTCAGCTGCAACATCCTCGGGCCTACGGCGCTGGGGTTCCGGCACCGCGACGATCTGGCCGAAATCACGGGCCTTTTGTCGGAAATGGGCATCATGGTGAATGTGGCAGCGCCCATGGGGGCCAGCCCTGCCGACATCGCCCGCATGGGGGCTGCACATTTCAATGTGCTGCTCTATCCCGAAACAGCCGAATCCGCCGCGCGCTGGTGTGAAAAGGAACTGGGCCAGCCCTATACGAAAACCATTCCCATCGGCACCCGCGCAACGCGCGCCTTCATTGACGAACTGCGCGCGCTGTCAGGCGCAACCCTGCCCGTGGATGAAACGCGCTTGCGTCAGCCCTGGTGGGCGGCCTCGGTGGATTCAACCTACCTGACCGGCAAACGCGTATTCTTGTTTGGCGATGGCACCCATGTCATGGCTGCAGCACGGGTCGCCCGCGATGAAATGGGTTTTGATGTCTGCGGCATGGGGTGTTACAACCGCGAACAGGCCCGCCCCCTGCGCGCCCTCGCCCAGGAATTCGGGTTAACCGCGCTGATCACCGATGATTATCTGGAAGTCGAGGCCGCGATCGAGGCCGCCGCCCCCGAAATGATCCTTGGCACCCAGATGGAACGCCATATCGGCAAGCGCCTTGGCATTCCCTGCGCGGTCATTTCCGCGCCTGTCCATGTGCAGGATTTCCCCGCCCGCTATTCCCCGCAAATGGGGTTTGAAGGCGCGAATGTCTTGTTCGACACCTGGGTTCACCCGCTGGTCATGGGGCTGGAAGAACATCTGCTGCACATGTTCCGCGATGATTTCGAATTCCACGATGCGGCAGGGCCGTCCCACCACGGGGCCAAGGCGCAACCCTTGCCCCACAGCACGCCCGCCGCCCCTGCGGCCGCGGATGAAGGGGGCTCGATGCCCCCGCCATCCGCCCCCCCCTCGCTGGAAAATATCGTCTGGCTGTCCTGCGCCGAACGGGAACTGAAAAAAATTCCCTTCTTCGTGCGCGGCAAGGCGCGGCGCAACACCGAAAGCTTCGCGTTTGAAAAGGGTCTGCGCGAAATCTCTGTGGACACCCTATACGAGGCGAAGGCACATTATGCTCGATAGTCGCCATATCCAACCGCCCCCCTACCGCTTCGTCATCGTCACGCTTGACGCCCATGCCGCTGGCCCGGCCGAACGTGTGCTGCCAAAACTGCGGCAGGATTTTCCGGGGCTGGAAATCTCCATTCACGCCGCTGCCGAATGGGCCGAAGACCCTGACGCGCTGGCGCGTGCGAAAGCTGCAATAAACGCTGCCGATATTGTCGTGGCAAACCTGCTGTTCATCGAAGAACACGTCACCGCCTGCCTGCCCGAACTTCAGGCCGCGCGCGCGCGCTGCGATGCGTTTGTCGGCGTCATCGCCGACCCCCAGATTGTGAAACTCACGAAAATGGGCGATCTGGACATGGCCAAACCCGCCACAGGTCTGGCCAGGATCATGAAAAAGCTGCGCGGCGGCGGTGACAAGGGAAAACCCGCTTCGGGCGAGCGGCAGATGACCCTGCTGCGCCGGTTGCCCAAAATCCTGCGCTTCATCCCCGGCAAGGCGCAGGACCTGCGCGCGTGGTTTTTATCCATGCAATACTGGCTGGGCGGGTCTGACGACAACATTGAATCAATGATGCGTTTTCTGATCTCGCGCTATGCCGCGCGGCCGGAATGGTCGGGCATTACTGCAAAAGCGCCTGTCGATTACCCTGAACTGGGCCTGTATCATCCCGATCTGCCCGAACGCATGACCACCGACCCCGCCACCCTGCCCCACCGCAAGGATGCGCGCGGCACGGTCGGGCTGTTGCTGATGCGGTCCTATATTCTGGCGTCGGACACAGCGCATTATGACGCTGTGATTCGCGCGTTGGAAGCGCAGGGGCTCAATGTCATTGCCGCTTTTGCGGGCGGGCTGGACGGGCGCCCCGCGATCGAGGCATTCCATCAAGGGCGCATTGACACCCTCTTGTCCCTCACCGGTTTCAGCCTTGTCGGGGGGCCTGCCTATAATGACAGCCCCGCCGCTGTCTCGGTGCTCAAGGCGCTGGATGTGCCCTATATGGTCGCCCATCCACTGGAATTCCAGACACTTGGTCAATGGGCGTCCTCTGGCGGGGGCCTTGGTCCGGTGGAAACCACCATGCTGATTGCGCTGCCGGAAATTGACGGCGCGACCTGCCCCACCGTATTTGCCGGACGCCATGGCCCGGACGGGTGCACCGGGTGCAAACCCGGTTGCCTGCCCATGGCAGCCACCACCGCCAAGGCAATGGCCCCCTGCCCCGAACGCATTGCCGCGCTGGCAGACAAAACCGCGCGCATGGTGCGCCTGCGCCGCAGCGACGTTGCAAAGCGCAAGGTGGCGATTGTGCTGTATGGGTTCCCGCCCAATGCGGGCGCTGTGGGCACGGCGGCCTATCTGTCGGTATTTGAGAGCCTGTTCAACACCTTGCACGCCATGGCCCGCGACGGCTATGACCTGACACCGCCCGAAAGCGTGGACGCGCTGCGCGCCATGGTTCTGGAGGGCAACGCGCAACGCTATGGCCAGCCTGCGAATGTATGCGC
This sequence comes from Roseinatronobacter sp. NSM, assembly GCF_052379845.1. Lineage (NCBI taxonomy): Bacteria > Pseudomonadati > Pseudomonadota > Alphaproteobacteria > Rhodobacterales > Paracoccaceae > Roseinatronobacter > Roseinatronobacter sp. NSM. The sequence continues at coordinate 22,054 of NZ_JBQTCF010000008.1, forward strand.
CCATGTAAGCGCGGACCAGATTGTGGCAAACACCCCGTGGCTGCCCGAGATTGAGGCCGTCTGGGGCCCTGCACCCGGACGCGCGCAATCCGATGGGCGCAATGTCTTTGTGCTGGGCGCGCAATTCGGCAATGTCTTTGTCGGGGTTCAGCCCGTCTTTGGCTATGAAGGCGACCCCATGCGCCTGCTGTTCGAGAAGGGGTTTGCACCGACACATGCCTTTGCAACCTTCTATCTGTGGCTGCGCAACCAGTTCAACGCTGATGCGGTGTTGCATTTCGGGATGCATGGCGCGCTGGAATTCATGCCCGGCAAACAGGCCGGTATGGCGCGCACCTGCTGGCCGGACCGGCTGATTGGCAACCTGCCCAACATCTATCTGTATGCCGCAAACAACCCGTCCGAAGCCAGTCTGGCCAAGCGTCGTTCGGGGGCCGTGACAATCACCCATCTGACGCCCCCGGTTGCTGCAGCCGGCCTGTATAAAGGGCTGCAAGACCTGAAAGACAGCCTGCACCGCTGGCGCGCCACCGAAGCGGACGACCGCCATGACCTGAACGCGCTGATTTCCGAGCAAGCCGCAGCACTGGACCTGAGCGGGCCGCCCGAAGCGCTGTGGCTGAAGCTGCTGGAAGTCGAGGATGCCTTGATCCCCGAAGGGCTGCACATCATGGGCCGCGCGCTGGACGCCCCTGCCCGTGCCCGCCTGCTGGCCATGGTCGATGCCGATGACGCCACCCGCGCCCAGATGGATGCCCATCTTGCGGGCGATCACGAAATGCGCGGCCTGCTGCACGCGCTTGGCGCGGGCTATATTGCGCCTGTTCCCGGTGGGGACCTGATCCGCGCGCCCCAGATCGTGCCCACAGGGCGCAATATCCACGCCTTTGACCCGTTCCGCATGCCCACGGCCTTTGCGCTGCGCGAAGGGGCCATTCAGGCGCAAAAGCTGATTGATGCCCATCGCAGTATGCCGCGTTCGGTGGCAATGGTGCTGTGGGGGTCGGACAATATAAAATCCGATGGCGGGCCAATTGCACAGGCGCTTGCGCTGATGGGCGCGCGCCCGCGCTTTGATGCCTATGGCCGCCTGTCGGGCGCCGACCTGATTCCGCTGTCGGAACTGGGACGCCCGCGCATTGACGTGGTAATGACGCTTTCGGGCATTTTCCGCGACCTGCTGCCGCTGCAAACCCGCCTGCTGGCCGAAGCGGCGCTGAAAGCGGCCATGGCCGATGAGCATGACGCGCAGAATTTCATCCGCGCCAATGCCCGCGCCACAGCGGCCGAACTGGGCATTGATATGGAAACCGCCGCGTTGCGCGTGTTTTCCAATGCCGAAGGGGCCTATGGGTCCAATGTCAACCAGCTTGTGGACAGTTCCGCCTTCGGCCACGAAGACGAATTGGCCGATGCCTATCAGGCGCGCAAGGGCTTCGCTTACGGCATAAATGGCAAGGCTGCCGCGCAACCGGAATTGTTGAAAGCCACGTTGAAAACCGTCGATCTGGCCTATCAGAACCTTGAATCCGTTGAACTGGGCGTCACCAGTGTGGACCATTATTTCGACACCCTGGGCGGCATAGCACGCGCCATCAAACGTGCGCGCGGCGGGGCCGATACGCCCGTCTATATTGGCGACCAGACCAAAGGCAGCGGCAAGGTGCGCAGCCTGCGCGACCAGATCGCGCTGGAAACCCGCTCACGCAGCCTGAACCCGAAATTCTATGAGGCGCTTTTGGTGCATAAATCCGAAGGCGTGCGCCAGATCGAAGCGCATGTGACCAACACATTGGGCTGGTCGGCCACCACAGGCACAGTGGAGCCGTGGGTGTATCAGCGCCTGTCCGAGACATTCGTTCTGGATGAGGTGATGCGCAGGCGACTGGCCAAGATGAACCCGCAAGCCAGCGCGCGACTGGCGGGCCGTCTGATAGAAGCCAGCGAACGCGATTATTGGCAGCCTGACGCCGCCACGCTGGCTGCGCTGCATGATGCTGCAGATGAGATTGAGGACCGCGTGGAAGGGATTGCCGCAGAATGAGCACCCCCACCCGCATCGCCATTCCCGCAACGGGCACAGGGGGGCCAGCCCCCCGGCGGCTGCGCCGCCACCCCCCGGGATATTTTTACCAGAATGAAGGAATAACCCCATGAGCCCCAGAGATGACATACCACAGTTGAGAGGGCTGGACGGTGAAGGTTCGGTGCAGGTGCACCAGGACGAGGCGGCCCGCATTGAAGGTGCGATGGTGTTTTCCGTCTATGGCAAGGGCGGGATTGGCAAATCAACCACCAGTTCCAACCTGTCTGCGGCGTTTGCATCCATGGGCAAGCGGGTTTTGCAGATTGGCTGCGACCCCAAGCATGACAGCACTTTCACCCTGACGGGGCGGTTGCAGCCCACGGTCATTGATATTCTGAAAGAGGTGGATTTCCACCCCGAGGAATTGCGCGCCGAGGATTTCGTCACCGAAGGCTGGGGCGGGGTGATGTGTGTGGAAGCGGGCGGGCCACCTGCTGGCACAGGCTGCGGCGGCTATGTTGTGGGCCAAACGGTCAAATTGCTGAAGCAGCATCATTTGCTGGAAGAAACCGATGTGGTGATTTTTGATGTGTTGGGCGATGTTGTCTGTGGCGGGTTTGCAGCCCCCCTGCAACATGCCGACAAGGCCGTGATTGTGACCGCCAATGATTTTGACAGCATCTATGCGATGAACCGCATCATTGCAGCGGTGCAGGCTAAATCAGCCAATTACAAGGTGCGGCTGGCGGGCTGCATTGCCAACCGGTCGCGCGACACCGATGAGGTGGACCGTTTTTGCGACCGCGTGGGGTTCAAGCGCATTGGCCATATGCCTGATATTGATGCCATCCGCAGAAGCCGTCTGAAGAAGAAAACCCTGTTTGAAATGGACCCTGACGAGGATGTTCTGGCCTGTCGCGCTGAATATTTGCGGCTGGCGCATGCGCTGTATACTGGCACTGATGCGCTGAGCCCCGACCCCATGCCCGACCGCGATATATTCGAGTTGCTGGGATTTGACTGATGCGCGATCTGACCCCGCCCCCGTCCAGCTATGAGGTCACGCGCACGCGGGTTGCGCATTATTTTGACGCGACCGCGACCCGCGTTTGGGAGCGGCTGACATCGGATGCGCCGGTGTCGCGCATTCGCCAGACTGTGCGCGAGGGGCGCGATACCATGCGCGCGCTGATGCTGGCGCAGCTGCCCAGCGACCTTCGGGGCGCGCGGGTGCTGGATGCGGGCTGTGGCACAGGGACAGCCAGCGCGGAACTGGCCGCGCGCGGGGCGCAGGTCACGGCGATTGATATTTCGCCAAAGCTGGTCAAGATTGCGCGCGCGCGCCTGCCCGAGGGGATGGCAGGACAAGTGGATTTTCGCGCAGGCGACATGCTGGCGCCTGATCTGGGGCGGTTTGACCATGTTATCGCCATGGACAGCCTGATTTATTACACGCGCCGCGATCTTGAAGCCGCGCTGGACAATTTGTCGGCGCGGGCGGGGTCGGTGGTGTTTACTGTCGCGCCGCGCACGCCGCTTCTGATGGCCATGTGGCATGCCGGCCAGATGATGCCGCGCGCCGACAGGTCCCCCAGCATGATACCGCATGACTGGCGGCGCATGAACGTGGCGGGATTGTCACGGGTCGGGCGGGTATCGCGGGGCTTCTATATCTCGGAATGTTTGAAGGTGGCGGCATGATCATTCCCAAATCCATGTTCCGCACCCTGAACGCCAATTGGCTGCCCTTTGCCGATGCCGCGTCCGAGGGGTTGCCGCTGCGCCAGATCCTGCGGCTAAGCCTGTTTCAGGTGTCGGTCGGTATGGCAACGGTGCTGTTGCTGGGCACGTTAAACCGCGTGATGATCGTGGAAATGTCGCTGGCGGCCAGTATTGTGGCCATCATGATTGCGCTGCCGGTGCTGATTGCGCCGTTCCGGGCGCTGCTGGGGTTCAAGTCCGACACATACCGATCGGCCATAGGGTGGAAGCGCATTCCGTTTCTGTGGTTCGGGACATTGTGGCAATTCGGCGGGCTGGCAGTCATGCCATTTGCGCTGATTGTCCTGTCGGGCGACAATGTGCATGACGTGCCCTTCGCAGGCGAGGTGCTGGCGGCATTGGCGTTCCTGATGACAGGTCTGGGCCTGCATATGACCCAGACAGCGGGCATTGCCCTGGCCGCAGACCGTGCGGATGCGCAAACGCGCCCGCGTGTGGTGGCGCTTTTGTATGTGACATTCCTTGCAGGTATGGCGGTTTCTGCGCTGGTCGTGGGTTGGCTGTTGCGTGATTTCAGCGAATTGCAGTTAATTCAGGTGGTGCAGGGCTGTGCGGTGGCAACGCTGGCGCTGAACATCGTCGCGCTGTGGAAACAGGAAAAAGTCCGCCCCATGACGCGCGAAGAACGCGCCGCCCCCCGCCCCAGTTTCCGCGAGGCATGGGCCGATTACATGGGCGGCGGGCAGGCCGGGCGTTTGCTGGCGGTGGTGTTTGTGGGCGGGCTGGCCTTCAATATGCAAGATGTGCTGCTGGAACCTTATGGTGGCGAAATCATGGGCCTGTCAGTTGCCGCGACCACCACGCTGACCGCTGTGTGGGCCTGTGGCGCGCTGGCGGGGTTCTGGCTGGCGGCGCGCTGGTTGGGACAGGGCACCGACCATTTTCGTATGGCCGCGCGCGGTATTCTGATTGGAATCGTCGCGTTTTCGGCGGTTATTTTTGCAGCCCCGCTTGGGTCTGGCGGGGTATTTTACGTCGGCGCCTTTGGCATTGGTCTGGGCATGGGGCTGTTTGCGGTTGCGACCCTGACCGCCGCGATGGACATGCCCAAACGCGGGGTTGTCGGCGGCGGGCTGGCGCTTGGCGCATGGGGCGCAGCACAGGCCACAGCGGCCGGGCTGGCCGTGGCGCTTGGGGGCGGCATTCGTGACAGTGTTCAGGCGCTGGCCAATGCGGGACATCTGGGCACGGGCCTGATGACGCCCGATATTGGCTATTCAGTCGTCTACCACATCGAAATTGGACTGCTTTTTCTGACGCTTGTCATTCTGGGGCCGTTGGTGCGCACCCGGATTCTTGACACATCCCAAACCCGCAGCTCGCGGATCGGCCTTGCCGATTTCCCGACCTGACATATCGGAGGATAACTTATGGATACCCCTTATGGCTGGATATTCTTCGGCAATTTTGATCTGGCGCTTGTATCACTTTACATGTTCTGGATCTTCTTTGCCGGGCTGATCTACTACATTCAGCGCGAGAATATGCGCGAAGGCTACCCGCTGGAAAATGATGACGGCAGCCATGCCAATTCGTTGCTGTCCGTGCCCGAGCCAAAGACATTTAACTTGCCCCATGGGCGTGGCACCTATGATGCGCCCAATGCCGAACGCGAAACGCGCGAACTGGCGCTGGCGCCCACGGCCATGTCAGGCGGGTTTCCGTTTGCGCCCACCGGCAACGCATTGACCGATGGTGTTGGCCCCGCAGCCTATGCCATGCGCCGCGATGAACCCGAACTGGATGGCCACGGCCACGCCAAGATCCAGCCCATGGTCAAGGTCGGCGATTTTGCAGTTGCCGCAGGGCGCGACCCGCGCGGGCTGAAGGTCATGTGCCATGACATGCAGTCACCGGGCAATGTGAGCGACATGTGGGTAGATGTGCCCGAACAGATGGTGCGCTATCTGGAAGTGACCCTGCATGATGGCGGCAAGCGGCTGGTGCCGATGCCAATGGTGCGCATCAAGCAAAACCGCGTTGTCGTCAATGCGCTGGATTCCGAGAGTTTCAAGGATATTCCCGTCATCGCATCAGACGCGCAGATCACCAAACTGGAAGAAGACAAGATTTCCGGCTTTGTTGCGGGCGGCTATCTTTACACCAATGACAAGCGCGTGTCGCAATGGTCGGCGGTCAAGAAAATTCTGGCGCAGCCCGCATAAGGGCGCGGCACAGACACCCCATAAAAACAAGGAACCGGCCATATGTCACATGATGATTTCGCCTTTGAACCCGTGAAGGGCCTGCCAGAACGGCCCCCGGCACATGAACACATACTGTGGCAGGGCCGGCCCGACACATTCGCGCTGGCGCGCGAAGCCTATAAGCTGAACTGGATCAATGCCTATTTCGCGCTGATTGTGGTGTGGCGCGCAGGTGTCGGCGCAGCCGATGCGGGGGCGGCGGGGGCGTTTGCCTTCGGCCTGCCCTATGCGCTGTTATGGGCGCTCGCGGTTGCTGTGGTGCTGACGCTGGCCGTGGTGCAGGCGCGCAGCACGGTCTACACCATCACCACCGCGCGCGTGGCCATGCGCATTGGCGCGGCGCTGACTGTCACGCTGAACCTGCCGTTTCGTCAGGTGGCACAGGCCAATCTGGATTTGCGCAAATCCGGCACGGGAACTGTCGCGCTGGAAACACTGGGGGACACGAAATTTTCCTATCTGGTGCTGTGGCCCCATTGCCGCCCCGGTCATGTGCGTGTGACCAAGCCCGCCTTGCGCTGCATTCCCGATGCCGCGCGCGTGGCCAAGCTGCTGGCCGACGCCGCAGAAGCGCGCGTGTCCCAACCCGTCGTGGAACGCCGCACCGCCCCTGCCCCCACCGGCAACCTTGTCGCGGCTGAATGAGCGAGGACGCCATGACACATACCCCCGAACCCTTTACCCCCGGTTTCAAGCGCGAAGACAATAACGACATGATCCCTGTAGGGCTGGTGCGCGCCATGTTTGCGCTGGCGTTCCTGACACTCGCGCTGGTGGGCTTTGCCACGCTGACAGGCCGCGCACCCGCTGCCATTCCCGATAACGGCGCGATTGTGCAGGAATGGCACCTGCGTCTGGTCGCAGGCACTGCGCAGGCCGTCACAGTGCAAGCCGCTGATGGCATGCATATTGACCGGCTGGACCATGGCGGTTTTGTCACCGTGGTGCAAAATGGCTTGCAGACAGCCCGCCACCGTTACGGCGTTGATGCAACGCTGCCCTTGCGCATTGTCGCCTATGAAAATGGCCGCCTTAGCGCGATTGATGATCATACAAATTACCGCGTCGAACTGGATGTGTTCGGCCCTGACAACAAGGCCGCGTTCGAACGGCTGCTGACAACACTGAACAACTAAAAAAACGCCAAAAAAGGGAAAATCAAATGTCACTCTTCTCTCGGAAAGTCGAAAAAGTGCCTTGCACTGTCGAGGTCAGCCACCGTTTTGAAGCCCTGCACGCGCATGTGCGGTTCAATGACGGGTCAGTTATCCATCCCGGCGACGAGGTGCTGGTCCAAGGCCCGCCGGTTCTGGCCGCATGGGGCGAATTGATCATTGAGGACCGCATCGCCACCATCACCCGCGCAAATGCGCTGGAACGCGCTTGGACACGCCTGACGGGTGATCTGGAATTCATGGAGCTTTGTGAATTCTCTTTCTCAGAGGAGATGAGCGTATGAACGCCCACGCCACCACACATGACGAACTGCACGCCGAAATCGCGGAAAAGTTCGACACCGACGCCATGGCGCAGGAATCCACCCTGCTGAACCCGCGTTTCTATACCACTGACTTTGACGAGATGGACCGCATCGACGTAAGCCCCGTGCGCGAGGAATGGGACAAACTGATCGGCCAGATGAAGGCCGACCCCAACAAGGGCCATTTCAAGAAAAACGCGGACTGGGACCAGATCGACTGGGACGGAATGGACCCTGCCCTGAAGCGCGAATTCATCGACTTTCTGGTGTCCAGTTGCACGGCGGAATTTTCGGGCTGCGTGCTGTATAAGGAAATGAAGCGCCGCGGCACCAACAAGGACATTTGTGAACTGTTCAACTACATGGCCCGTGATGAAGCGCGCCACGCGGGGTTCATCAATGACGCGCTGCGCGAAGCGGGGGTGGCGGTGAATTTGGGCTTTTTGACCAAGGCCAAGAAATACACCTATTTCCGGCCAAAATTCATCTATTATGCCACTTACCTGTCCGAAAAGATCGGGTATGCGCGCTACATCACCATCTATCGGCACCTTGAAGCGAACCCCGAACAGCGCTTCCACCCGATTTTCAAGTGGTTCCGCGAATGGTGCAACGATGAATTCAGCCATGGCGAGGCATTCGCCCTGTTGATGCGCACAGACCCCAAGCTGACGGAAAGTTTCACCAACAAGCTGTGGATTCGCTTCTTTCTGACCGCCGTGTATTCCACCATGTATGTGCGCGATCATGCCCGCCCGGAATTCCACAAGGCGCTGGGGGTCGACATAGAATGGTATGATCAGGAAGTGTATCGCAAGACATCAGCCATCGCGCGGCAAGTGTTTCCGGTGGAACTGGATATTGATCACCCGCGCTGGCTGCCCAATCTGCGCCGCATGGAAGCGGCATTCCGCAAGATGGATGCGGGCACCAAACAGGGCGGCGTGGCGGGTCGGTTGCGCAAACTGGCGGGCACCGCGCAGGCCGCACGCGCCTTCGCGTCGCTGTATCTGATCCCCGTGAAGAAAACGACCCCCCCCGCATCTGTGCGGATGGAACCTGTCTACTGACCCCTTGGTGCCGGGCCTGCCCCGGCACCCCCACCCCCAACCGGAGGGAGCCGCAGATGTTCGAAACCCCCTGGATTGCAGCACTTGCCGCATTGTTCCTGTGGTGGTCCACCACAGGGCTGCTGCTGTGGCGCGTGCATGCTGCCGACAGGGGCGGACGGGGGCAACATTTATGGTCGGTCATCTTGTCGCTGCCGTTGCTGGTGGGCGGTGTTCTGGGCGTGAATGGCACCCTTGGTGATGGCAGCCCGCAAGGCGTGTGGTTTGCGTTCCTGTCGGCGCTGGCGCTGTGGGGCTGGGTGGAACTGGCCTTCTTGTCGGGCATCATAACTGGCCCCAATACACGCCCCTGCCCGCAGGGGTTGGCCCCGCTGGCGCGCTTTTCCGCCGCGTTTGGCACTGTGGCGTTTCATGAAATCGTGCTGGCGGGTATTTTTGCCGCGCTGGCCGTTGCGGCCTATGACAGTGCCAACCCGTTTGCCTTCTGGACGTTCTTCATCCTGTTTGCGGCGCGCATTTCCGCGAAACTGAACCTGTTTCTGGGTGTGCCGCGCATCAATACGGATTTTCTGCCAAGCCCGCTGGCGCATTTGTCCAGCTATTTCCGCGAAAGTCCGGTCAGCGGGTTTTTCCCGCTGTCCGTCACCCTGCTGACCATTGGCACAGGCTACTTTCTGGCCCGGCTGTGGCACGCGACCACGCTGGAGGATGACGGCCGGATCATCGGCTTCACGCTGCTTTCCATGCTTGCTGCACTTGCCCTTCTGGAACACTGGTTCATGGTCTGGCGGGTGCGCGATGACAAACTTTGGCGCTGGATGATCCCGGCGGCCAACACGCAAAAACCCAAAATATGACCGAGGGGACCCCATGAATTTTGACGCCCATTTCAAAACCGCCCTTGACGCGCTGCGCACCGAAGGAAACTACCGCGTCTTTGCCGAAGTGGAACGTCAATGCGGCGCCTTCCCCAAAGTCCGGCACTTTAACGGCACCAGCGTAGACGAAGTGACCGTCTGGTGTTCAAACGACTACTTGTGCATGGGCCTGCATCCTGATGTCATTCAGACAATGGTGGACGCCGTGTCCAGATGCGGCACTGGCGCGGGCGGCACGCGCAATATTTCGGGCAACAACCATTTGCACCGCATTCTGGAAGAAGAACTTGCGCAGCTTCACAGCAAGGAATCCGCGCTGCTGTTTACGTCTGGCTATGTGTCGAACTGGGCGGCGCTGTCGACATTGGGGGCCAAAATTCCAGGCGCTGTCATCTTGTCAGATGAAAAGAACCACGCCTCCATGATCGAGGGGATCCGGCATTCGCGCGCTGACAAGGTCATCTGGAAACACAATGACTGGCGCGATCTGGACCGCAAGCTGAAGGCCGTGGGCGACAGGCCCAAGATTGTGGCGTTTGAATCGGTCTATTCCATGGATGGCGACATTGCCCCCCTGCGCGAGATTGTGGAAGTCGCTGAAGCGCATGGTGCGCTGACCTACTTGGATGAGGTGCATGCCGTGGGCATGTATGGCGCCCATGGCGGCGGCATTTCCGAGCGCGAAGGGCTGGCGGATCGTATTTCCCTGATTGAGGGGACATTGGGCAAGGCATATGGCGTTGTGGGCGGGTATATCACCGGGTCAACCGCGCTGTGCGACTTCATCCGCTCCTTTGCCAGCGGGTTCATTTTCACCACCGCGCTGCCGCCTGCTGTTGCTGCGGCTGCAACCGCGTCGGTGCGGCACCTGAAACAATCCGGCACCGAACGCGCTGCACAGCGCGACCGGGTTGCGCGGTTGCGCGCCAAGCTGGATGCGCAGGGTATTCCGCATATGCAAAATGACAGTCACATCATCCCGGTCATGATTGGTGATCCCGTCAAATGCCGCATGATTTCGGATATTCTGATGCATGACTGGGGTATTTATGTTCAGCCCATCAACTACCCCACAGTGCCCAAAGGCACCGAAAGGCTGCGCATCACCCCCGGCCCCATGCACACGGATGCGGATATCGACCATCTGGTGATGGCACTTACGGCATTGTGGAAACAATGCGCCATTTCACATGCTGTTGCCTGAGTGATCCGGCAGCGTTGGCCGAACGTATCAGATGGTCAGTATAAATTCAGACAAACCGGGAGGACCCCATTATGACCAAGCTACTTCACGCGACATTCGGCGCCATGACCCTTGCCATGACCGCATTTCCTGCCTTCGCAGGGGACCCCGCCGCGGGCGAGGCTGCGTTTACCAGCCAGTGCCAGAACTGCCACAATGTGACCAACGACGCAGGCGAGGTATTGGCCGGACGTCCCAACATGCGCACAGGCCCGAACCTGTATGGCGTTATCGGGCGTCAGGCGGGCAGCGTTGACGGGTTCCGCTATGGGGCTTCGCTGGTCGATGCAGGCGCAGCCGGGCTTGTCTGGGCCGAAGACGATCTGGTGCCCTATTTGCTGGACCCGACCACGTTCCTGCGCGAAACCCTTGATGAGCGCCGCGCCCGTAGCCAGATGTCCTTCCGCGTTCGGGATGAAGCGACAGCGCGCGATATCATTGCGTTCCTGACCCAGTTTTCCGAAGCACAGGAAGAAGCAGAAGGCGAAAGCTGACGCCGGAACCTGCACCATAGCGCGCAAAACCGGCCCCCGGTTTTGCGCCACAACCCGCCCGGCTATGCGACGCGCAAAGCGCCGTCTGTCCAGACAGTGGCCACATTGGCCTTGGTCGCGCCATAGATGATTTTTTCCAGCATCTGCAGCGGCGGCGTATCGCCAATGCTGACAATCTGGCCCGCAGGGGCCGCTGGATCAATGGCAATCGCGTCAAAGCGCATGCCCGGAACAAACGCCCCGACATGCAGACCCAGCGCCTTTGCCCCGCCGCGCGTGGCAAGGTGAAATGCTGTTTCCATACTGATACGCGCCCCCGCCCGCCCCCGCAATTCTGGCGCGCGGTCGGGGTCAGTGCCGCTGTCCAGCAGGCGCGCGGCGGCCACACTCATGCGCGCCGCTTCCCATATGGTGCCGATTGGCCCGCCCGAAATATCCGTGCCAAGGCCAACGCGCAGCCCCCGCGCCAGCGCTTCGCGCAGCGGAAATACCGCATTTGCAAAATAGATATTGGACCACGGACAATGCGCAATGCCACCGCCCCGCTGCGCAATCAGGTCCATATCGGTGCCTGACAGGAAATTCGCATGGGCAAGCACAGTATATTCACGCAGCAACCCGAAATGGTCCAACGCTTCGGTATCGCTCAGGCCGGTGCGCGTGCGGACATGGGCATGTTCCCAGTCGCTTTCGGAAACATGGGTCTGAACACGGGTGCCGGTTTCGGCAGCAAGCTGGCCCAGACCATGCAGGCAAGCATCTGTGCAGGCAGGGACAAAACGCGGGGTAATGACCGGCAACACCCGCCCTGCCCCATTGTGTGGATGGGCGTTGATATACTCAATCAAGGCGCGGGTTTGGGCAATTGCCGTGTCGGCATCAGGGTCGCGGTAATATTGCGGGCAGGTTTCAGGGTGGTCCATCGCAACCTTGCCGATCAGCGCGCGCTGGCCCTTGTTGATGCACAGATCGGCCAGAATCTTGGTGGCGGGCAAGTGAACCGTGGCGAAATGCAGCGCCGTTGTGGTGCCACAGCGCAGCATGTGGTCAATCAGCGCGTCATAGGTTTCGCGGGCGAAGCCCGTGTCACTGTATTTCGCTTCCAGCGGGAATGTATAAGTTTGCAGCCAATCTTCCAGCGGTGCATCAAGCGCTGACCCCAATTGCGGGAACTGGGGCGCATGGACATGCAAATCAACAAGGCCGGGCAACAGATACTGCCCCTGCGGCAGGTAAACTGCATCATCCGGGATGTCGCGGGATACATGTTCGATCACGCCATCAGCGTCAACTGTGATCGCAATATCGGGCAGGTAATCCACGCTGCCACATTCAGGCGCATGAAACGCATTGGCGACAAGGGTTCTGCCAGTCAGGGAACAGGCGCGCGCCGACACGCGTTTCAGGCCCGCTTCGGTTCGAACGTGATCCGCGATGCAAGGTCATCGGAACTAACGCCCAACATTTCGGCGGCTTTTGACAGGTCATAATCGCATTGTTCACAAGCCTGCCGGATACACATATCTTCAAGAACGCGCGCGGTCTGGGCAAGGATTTCGGACAAAGGCAGGTGCCCTATCTCGGTCATCGCTTTTTCCAGTGTCGCGCCTGCCTGCTGTCCGCGCACTGTCGCGGGTGCCTTTGGCCGTTGCAAACCCGATGATCCCAGTTGTTGCTTCCAGCGCAGATCCTCGAAGGATTGTTCCATTTCCAGCATGGCGCGATTGAACTTCTGCTGCATGCGCACCACTGGCCGCAAGTCACGACATACCAGAATCGACCGCCCGTCCCCGGCATCCACCCGACACACCAGCAAGGGCACGCCCGCAGGTTCGGTCGCGTCAATAAAGTTCAGATGACGCCAGACGGGCGCATCTGCATCTGGCGCATCCCAAAGCAGGTCCAGCTTATGCCAGACTTCCGACCCGACGATTGCGCGAAGATGCTTGCCCACCCAATCGTCGCCGCGCAATTCTTCCAGCGCGCCACCGCGAAAAACATCCTCGACCACGCGCCCGGACGACACAATCAGGCACAAGTCACTTGCCGCCAGCACCACCTGACCCATTACAGACGGCGCGAATTCTGAAAAGTTCTTTTCAAAAGCTAGAATTTCACGCGTGGGGGTCGTCATGACAAACTCCATCTGCCGTATCGGCCATGCATCATTTGGCTTAGCAAATGCTCCGACATTTCATTTATGCGCAAACCAACCTGATCTGCTTGCAAGAAACTGTAATGTCCGAAGGGTGGCACAATCGCCGCCCCGCCAACAATCACTTCCGTGTGTTGTGACGCCTGGGCGTAACGCCATTCGCTTATCATATCTGCCAAACCTATGAAAGCGCTATCGGTGCCCACAGAAATGGCCAGCGCGTCAACCGGGCCCGCTTGCAGCAGCGGCATAATTTCCCTTGTGCTGGCCCCGTCAACAAACTGGGCATCCCAGCCCTGAAGCTGCAGGTGCTTGACCAGAACGCGCGCGCCGAAATCATGTGCATCCCCCGGCGCAACCGCCACGATGACCCGCCCCAAATGCAAGCCCCCCTGCCCCCGCCGGTTGGGCGTGTCGCTTTCGCCAAGGGTTTCGATGATCCGGTGCATCAGGCTGTAGGCGAAGGCCACATCCTCGAAACTGGCGCGGTCCTCACTCCAGTCACGGCCAAGCTGCGCAATAACGGGCAACAACAAACGCGCATAAACGCTTGCCCTGTCATGACGTTGCGCTGCCCTGAAGGCGCGGCAAATTTCAAGCGCGCGCGCCAATTCCCCCTGCAACAAGGCCAGATGCAAGTCCTCCACCGGAACGGCAGCGCTCTTTCCTGCAAGCTTGTGCAGGGCCGCTGGCTGCGCAGATGCGGCAATGTTCATGCTGGTCGCGCGCTGGCCAATGTCATGGCCAAGCGCCTGCAGGCCATGCTGCAGCCAGGACGCGCACCCCTGATACAAACTTTTATCCAACTGCCGCATCACCCTGTCTGGCAATAAAACAAACTGCCGGTTCAGCGCGCGCACGCGCCCCCCGCCTGCCTTGGCGCAGTGTAGCCCTGACTGGACGGGTTACGCAATAGCGCGCGGTGCCCGCCCCATGGGCAAGCGACCATCTGCACAGCAAAGACTGGACGCCGCGCAATGTCGCCCCATCTTGCAGAACGGACAAATTGGGCAGGGCTGACGTGACACAAAAACCTGTGACACCGCAGGGGGCTTCGGTTCCCACATCGCGCACATCCAGATTGCTGCATCTGGGGGGCATTACCGCTGGCATTGCCGGGGGTGTGGTCGCAAGTGGCGTCAGCCAATTGGCGCGCGGCAAGCGCCCTGCCCTGCCCGACCTTGTGCTGAGCCCCGCAAATATGGGGCGTCTGACCAGCGGTTTGTCACATATGCGCGGGGCCGCGCTGAAACTGGGACAGATGCTGTCCATGGATGCGGGCGCGGTTCTGTCGCCGCAACTGAGCGACATTCTTGCCACCTTGCGCGATGATGCGCGCCACATGCCCCCAAAGCAACTGCAAACTGTTCTGAATGCGGAATGGGGCGCAGGCTGGCGCGGGCGGTTCCGGCATTTCGACGTGCGCCCCTTTGCGGCGGCGTCCATAGGGCAAGTTCACCGCGCCCGCACACTGGACGGGCGCGATATTGCCATCAAGGTGCAATATCCCGGCATTCAGGCCAGTATAGACAGCGATGTGAACAATATTGCCGCGCTGCTGCGCATGACAGGGCTGGTGCCCAAGGGGATGGACATTGCCCCCCTGCTGGACAGCGCCAAACGCCAGTTGCATGCAGAAGCGGATTATACCGCCGAAGCCGCCAATCTGCGCCGGTTTGGGGATTTGCTGGCGCAATCGGACGGTTTTGTTCTGCCGCAGGTCCAGCCCGAGTTAAGCACCGCGCGCGTTCTGGCCATGAGCTATATCGAAAGCGACCCTGTCGAGGCCCTGGCACACGCCCCGCAACATATCCGCGACCGGGCAGCCATGCATCTGGTGGATCTGGTGGCGCGCGAATTGTTTGTGTTCGGGGCCATGCAGACGGACCCCAATTTCGCCAATTTTCGCGTTCAGGCCGCCACAGGCCGCATTGTGTTGCTGGATTTTGGCGCGGTTCAGGACATTCCCCCGCAGCTTGCTTCGGGGTTTCGCGTGCTGCTGAATGCCGCGCTTGATGGCGGGCAGGACCGCATCAGGCGCGCGATGCTGGATATCGGGTATTTTGGCGCCGCCACATCGCCCCATCATCAAGACCTGATCCAGCGCATGTTTGAAACAGCCGTCGCGCCGCTGCGGCAGGACACACCATATGACTTTGGCACATCCGACCTGCTGGAGCGGCTGCGTGATATGGGGCTGGCCATCGGCACAGACCGCGACCTGATGCATGTGCCCCCGGCCAGCACGCTGTTTTTACATCGCAAGATTGGCGGGATATATCTGCTTGCGGCCAGATTGCGCGCGCGCGTCAACCTGCGCCATCTGGTCGAACGCTACAGGTAACCCGACATGCGGCAGCGGGTGTCACTGCGTCAGCGGTGCGCCCGTGGCCTGTGCTGAGTCCCTGATATAGGCCAGCAAAAGGCCCTGGGCCGCAGTCGGAACCCAATCCGCGCGATAGGTCAGCCCGATGGCACGGCCGGGAAATTCTATTTGCGTGTGCAATCTGGCCAGCAGGCCACGGGACAGTTCGGCTTCTGCCTGTTGTGCGGAAATGCAGCCCAGAAGCGGGCTGCGGCTCAACAGTTCACGCATCAGCAAGATGGACCCGCATTCCACAAGGCTGTCAGGCACCGGCAGGCCGTTTTCTGTAAACAGCGCATCAAACTGCGCCCGCGCCGGAACGCCTGCGCGGGGCACCACCCAGCCAAAACGCGCCAGCACGTCCAGCGGGGGCGCGGCGGCATTTGCCAACGGGTGGGACGGGCCGCATAAAAACGCCAGCCGGTCCAGAAACAACGGTTCCTGCACCACGTCATCAATTGGCAGCGGGTCGCGCAGCGCGCCGATGATGATGTCAATATCCCCACGGCGCAGACCTGCCAGCATTTCCCCATAGGGCCCGTCATAAATCTTGATCCGATACCCCGGACGTTGCGCCCGAAACCGTGCCACCGCTTCGGGCAGAACAACTGTGCGCGACAACGGCAAGGCCCCCACCACGATATGGCCAATATCGCGGCCGTCAAATTCGGCAATATCCGCCTGGGCCTGATCAAATTCCGCAAAAGCCAGCCGCGCGGCCTGCGCAAGTTTGCGGCACGGGCGCGTCGGGACCACCCCGAAGGACGTGCGTTCAAACAGGGGCCGGCCAGCGGCGTGTTCAATCTGCGTGACAGCGCGGTGCACAGTTGGCTGTGCAAGGCCCAGATTATGGGCCGCAAGGGTGAAGTTCTGCGCCTCGCTCATGGTGATCAGGGCCTGCAGCTGCGAGAATGTGGCCGTAACCGTCAGTCTTGGGGCCACATCATGCAGCGCCGCATCCAGCCTGTCCATGGCGCGACGAATGCGCGTTTCGAATATCTGGCCGCGATCGGTCAGGAAAAACCCCTGACGGCTGCGCAGGAACAACCCGCCGCCCATATCCTGTTCCAGCTTGTTCAGCGACTGGGTTACAGCGGGTTGCGACACACGACAGCGCTGCGCCGCCGCCGTGGGGGACCGCAATTCGGCAACGGCCAGAAAAACCCGCAAATGCCGCAGGTTTGGCGCAGTCATAGCGCTGCCAGAATCCGGTCCATGCGCGCGATCAATTCGTCACTGCCGGGATCAATTGCGGGCGCTGCAAGATATGCCTGCCACTGCGCTGATGCGGCACTCATGGCGCAGGGCAGCCCAAGTGCCGCGACCGTGGCCGCCACCTCCTGCATTTCGGAAGCGCGCCTTGCGCCATGCACCACCATCCGTTCAAGGTTATAGCTGGCCCGCGCGCGCCAGTTGATGTCGGGGTCAGACCCTTCCAGCGACGCCAGAACCTGCTGTTCAACCCCTGCGCGCCGCGCCGCAAGGAAGCATTCCGCACTCAGCGCTTCCAACCCCTTGATCATGACGGACCGCAACATCTTGATCGAGGACGCTTGCCCCACCTGTTCCCCCGCCACTTGTGGACACATCGACAGCGCGTGCAGTGCCTGCAGCGCGGGCGTGGCGTGCGGGCCGGACACCAGCAGGGGCACCAGATGGCGCTTGGGGTGGACGGGTGCCATGACAGCCACATCCACATAGCGCGCGCCTGCGGATTCAATGATTTTCGCGGCCTTGACCTTGGTTTCAGGGGCGCAGGAATTGCAGTCGAACCACAACGCCCCCCCGGCCAGATGGGGGGCCGCGGAGTGCGCTGCCGCCAAGGCCTGATCGGCGGTGACCAGACTGAACACCACCCCTGCCCCGCGCAGCGCGCCAGCCACATCTTCCGCACCTGTCACGCCATGCGCGCCATACTGCGCCAACATATCCGCGCGCGATGCATCCGCCTGTGTCTTGATATCAAAAGCGGCAATACCCGCCGCGTGCGCGCCGCCCCACCCCGACACAAAGGCCCGCGCGGCTTCGCCAAAGCCAATAAAGGCAACATGATCCATCTTTGCCATCCTGTCCCCCGGTTGCTGACACCCAGATGGTATGATACTGTCACATTGCGCCAGATAGCGCCACGCCCTATAGCCAATTCTTATGCCCCCCGCGCAGCTTGCAAACACGGGATTGGCCGAATGGACAAGACTGCGGGAACCGACAGCGCCTGTCCGGCGTTACCCAGCACCACTTCCAGAAAACAGAGTGCCATGCCCCGCCTGCCGCATCGAGTCCGCCGAAAGATACGCGCAGCCGTTGCCGCTGTGCTGGCAATGCTGCTGTTTTGGTTTTTCGTCATCGCCCTTATGCCCTATCGGCGCGAATTGCGCAGGGCCGTTCCTGCGGCCACCCCGGCCTGTGACCCGCAATTCGGGCGCGATATGGCGGGGCTGTATGGCAGCCCCATTCTGGGCGGCAACACACTTGAAACGCTGCTGAACGGCGATGCCATTTTTGACGCGATGCTGGCCGAGATTGGCCGCGCGCAAGCTTCAATCACGTTTGAAACCTATATCTACTGGTCCGGAGATATTGCCACCCGTTTTTGTGACGCGCTGATTGCGCGCGCGCAAGCCGGTGTTGTCGTCAACGTGCTGATTGACTGGGCCGGTGGCCTGCCGATGGATGACGACCTGATTGACCGCATGCACGACGGCGGGATAACCCTGCGCATGTTCCGGCCCATGCGCCCCCGCACCCTGACACGGCTGAACAACCGCACCCACCGCAAAGTTCTGGTCATTGACGGCAAGACCGGCTTTATCGGTGGGGTGGGCATTGCCGATATGTGGCTGGGCAACGCGCGCAGCCCCGCCGAATGGCGCGACACCCATTACCGCGTGACAGGGCCAGTGGTGGCGCTGATGCAAAACGCCTTCGCGCATAACTGGGTCGAAGCCAGCGGCGAAGTGCTGCGCGGGCCAAAATTCTACCCACCGCTGCACCCCACCGGCGACACCAACATTCAAATGGTCAAAAGCAATACCGGCAGCCGCAATGAAATTCACCTGATGTTGATGACCGCGCTTGCCGCCGCGCAGCGCCATATTCGCATATCAACCCCCTATTTTGTGCCTGACAAAATAGCCATATCCCAGTTGCTGGAAGCGCGCGCGCGCGGCGTCACGGTTGATTTGCTGATCGCGGGCAAGCACACTGATTCCTGTCTGGTGCGGCGCGTGTCGCGGTTGTCATGGCGCGCGCTGATTGAAGCCGGGATAAGAATTCATGAATACGCCCCGACATTTCTGCACGCGAAACTTGTTATCATTGACGAATGCTGGGTTTCAGTCGGTTCGGCCAATTTTGACGAACGGTCATTCCGGCTGAATGACGAAGCCAATCTTAATGTCTATGACGCGGGTTTTGTTGCACAACAGACGCGAATTTTCGAGGCAGATTGTGCTGATGCCCGTCAGGTGACCTTGGCCGACCTTGACCGTCTGGGTTGGCTGCATCGTGCGCAGACGGCTGTTCTTGGTGTGTTAAGGCCACATCTGTAAGGCCCCCTTCCCGCGCGATGAACCGCGCCACCAACTGCATAATGTGATCAGGCAGCGGTCTGGAATTTTCTGGCGGGAACCAATCGCGCAGGCGCATGTTATAAAAACGTCCCTGTCTGAAACCTGCCTGATGTGACGCCGGGTTGTCCCGCCCGATAGGCTCAGACTGTCCGGCATATTCAGACCGACCGGCCCGCCTTGCGCTTTTCCTCCCTGCAAGGCGGGCCAACCTGCCTGATGTGAAACGCCTAGGCCCCAGCGCGTGCCGCATTCACGCGACCCGCGCTAACCTTATGGTGTCGCATGTCTTTTTGCGCAAAACCGGGTCCCAGTTTTGTGCAACATGCTTTAGGCTTCGCCCCACAGATCATGCGCAACCTTCACCACCAGTTCAAGCTTGCGCTTCTGGTCATCCTCGGTGATCTTGTTGCCATGCTCGGTTGACGCAAAGCCGCATTGTGGCGCGATCCCCAATTGGTCCATGTCCACGAATTTTGATGCGGCGTCGAACTGGCGGCGCAGGGAGTCCATGCTTTCCAGTTCAGCGGTTTTGGTGGTGATGAAACCGGGCAGAACACGCTTCTTGCCTTTGGGAAGCAATGCCAGCGGTTCCAGCCCGCCTGCGCGGTCGGTGTCATATTCCATGAAATACACATCAACACTGGTGCGGTTGAAAATGGCATCCGCAGCCGCGTCATAGCCGCCCGTCGCCACAAAAGTGGACTGGAAATTGCCGCGGCACATATGCATGCCGATGATCATGTCGGCAGGGCGGTCCTTGATGGCGTCTTCCAGCATACCGGCATAGCGTTCAATCAGCCAATCGGGGTCCTGGCCCATGGCGGCACGGATGGCGCGCTGCTTGTCGTCGCCCAGATAGGCGAAGAAAATGTCATCAAGTTGCAGATACCGGCACCCTGCCGCATAAAACGCATGCACGGCCTTGTTATAGGTTGCCGCGATGTCGGACATGAACAGGTCCTGATCGGCATAGGGGGCGTGCTTGTTGTTTTCCGGGGTCACGCGAAAATGCACCGCCGACGGGCCGGGAATGGAAATTTTCGGGCAAACCTTGGTCATCTGTGCCAGTTTGCTGAGATGTTCCAACATGGGGTGGTCGGACGGGAAATCCAACGGGGCGGTAATTTGCGGCACCTGACTGACAGTCGCGCCCTTGAACCCCAGCGCGTCGCTGCCGGTTTCAATAATGTCCAACCCGTCCAGCATGCCCATGAAGTCATAATGCCAGAAGGCGCGGCGCGCCTCGCCATCAGTGACAACTTTCAGGCCGACATCTTCTTGCATCTGGACCAATGCGGGAATTTCACGATCTTCAATCGCGGTCAGTTCCGGCCCCGTCACGCCCGCCTTGCGGGCATCAGCTATGGCGGCGGGGCGTAGCAGACTGCCGACATGATCGGCGCGGAATGGCGGGGTGGGTAATGTTGTCAAGGTTTCGTCCTTCTTTTGGTTGTAGCGGGTCATGGGCTGCAATGCAGGGCGTCTGTGACGCGCCGGCCTTGAATATGCGTATCCCCAAACCAGTGCCTGCAGTCAGGGTTATTTGCCTTGCGGCGCGCGACATGCGAACCGGCACCAACCCTTGCAGACCCTAACAGGCATAGATTGCACGGCCATGTCAATATGCTGCCCCATACCGGCAACAGGCGCGCAATGGCCCTGTGTGCAGTCCGCTTTCAAGCCTGAATCACGCGGATATTCTGAACCACCGGCGTGGCATTCCATGTGGTTTCCATGAACGCCACGTCGGCGGCATCGCGCCCGCAGGCAATGACCACCAACGCCCCGGCCCGCCCCATGCCGGTTGCATCAACGATATGCCAATCGCCATCCAGCCAGACCTGCGCGACGGCGTGAAAATCCGGTGGCTGGACATCCGCCCCATAGACAGATGTATAGCGCGCCGGAATGCCCGCTGCGCGCGCGAAACTGCACAACAGATGTGTGAAGTCCCGGCAAACCCCTTCGCGCGCCACAAAGGTGTCAATGGCCGTGGTTGCCGCGTTTGAACTGCCTATAACATAGGCCAGCCCGGATGCGACCCAATCGCGCATTGCCGCAATTTTTGCGCCCCCGTCCAGATGGCCAAACTGGCGTTGCACGAAGGGGGTGAACAGGTCGGACTGGCAAAAGCGCGACGGGCGCAGATAGGTCAGAACCTGTGGTGGTAGGGATTCCAGCGGCATTTGCGCAAGTTGTTCCAGCACGGTGTCATCGCGCGACACCTGCACACTGGCGTGATAGCGCAAGTTCAGCTTCCCGCCCGTGACCACTGCGCACACACGCCCGCCCACACCGCTTTCGCCAGTTATGCGGTGCTGGTCGACCGCGTTTACCTCAAGCCCAGCTTCCAGAACTGTTTGCCCGTCTGTCTGGGCGGCCTCCAGTGTCAGAAGGACCGTTTCCTCTTCGGACAGGGTGTAATCAAGCTTGACGTCAATAGTGATGCGCATGATCGATTGGTCCGTTTCAGGGGGGGGGTCATATTTGGTGTTTGCAGCGCCGTATCTGACATTGCGTTCCACTGAAAGCCCTTTTCTGCGCTGCCCCGTGGCGCGTGTTCCGCCATTCATCCGGCTGCGCCCCCGTCCGTGGCGTTCATGAGTGCCGCCTTCATCCGCATTCACGCGACACACACTAACTTATTGATTTCGCAGGTTAGAGAAGCTCAAAACCGGTTCCCACTTTTGAGCAACCTGGCCTAATACTGCCAGTCATAACATATTATGTCACAAAATCGCATTATTCATATGAATATTGTTATATATGATGTGAAATAGCCATCAGACAGGTGGAAAAGTGGCATGAAGCGCGACGAACGCAGGCAAGCAATCATGGATCTTTTGTTGCGCAATGGCGTGGGTATTTGCGTAAGGGTGGCCCCCTGCCCTGCCCCGCCCGACAAGACGTGACCAAATGCGCACGCACCTACGGCAAATTACATTTTCCCGCGATGCCAACCCAGAACTGTTATCATGGCGCGGGCATGGGCTATTTGTTTGTCTGTTCGCGCGCGGCGCGGTGCAGCGTTTTATCAAGTGCATCCAGAAAACGTGACCTGTCAGCTTTGGTAAAGCCACGCCCCCTGCCCGGCAGGAATGGATCAGCGGCGCGCAGGTCTGACATAAGGTCGCGCGTGGCAAGGATATTTCCAATATTCGCTGTGCTTATAATGTCGCCATTATGTTTAACGACCAGTGCCCCCGCCGCAATGCATTTTGCCGCCAAGGGAATATCGACAGTCACAACAACATCCCCAGTTTTGGCATGTTCCGCGATCCATTTATCAGCTTCGTCCGGGCCATGATCCACAATGATTGTGTCAATGAACGGATTGTCTGACGGGCGAATGCCCCCGTTCGAGACGATCTTTATGTGCACTTTGTGGCGCGTTCCCACGCGCGCAACCTCGTCCTTGACCGGGCATGCATCGGCATCAACATAGATCGTCATCAAATCAGCCTTTTGATGGTGGTGCGACTGGTTGTTTGCAGCATTTCAACATGCATTGGCAACCTTGTCCTTCCGTTTTGTCCGCGGACAAAATGTGCCAGCGCTATAATTCAGCCAAATTTTGCTGGCGCAATCGATATATCAGGCGCATTGGATCAAAATCCCCGCTTTTGTTGCCATGCGTAATTGCCCTGAAATAGGCCCCAACCTTGCCAATTCTGGTTTGCATTTGCATAAGTGCCATAACTGTGATTGCCGTTGGAACAGCGCCAAGGTGCCTTTCTGCTTGCGCATAATTTCCGGAATCTATGCCCAGCATTGGCGCCATGGTTCTAGAATGGGCAATCAGGTCGTGGAATGTGCGTATCTTATTCAATGCAAACTGCGCGGCTTCGGTGCAGGTAGCCATTACTTCGGTTACAGAAAGGGTGCGCGCACTTTCTGTGGTGCTGATAGGGGCAGGTAGTGCATTTGGTATTTTATCAATATGTTCTTTAATTGCTTTATGATGGTGTCGGACATTTTGGCCGTCATTGCCGGACGTTTTTGGTGTATCGGCCAGGACTTGGTCCTGTGGCAAAATGTCTGAACGTGTTGACTCCGTAAGTGAGTGTAGCAGGCTTTCGACCTGTGCAAGTGTCAGGTTGCGCCGCAGGTTGCGCAAAATGTCCTGCGCATGCGTGTTGTCCGGTGATGTGCGCAGGGCTTCATTTGCAGCTGCGCGCAGCTTCATGCGCAGGTAATCCAGCTGTTCGCGCTGCTGCATCGCTTTCGCGGCAATTGCGGCGATTTCCTGAAATCTGTCAAACAGCAATGACAGGTCAAAGCCGAACATCAGGGCCTTTCCTTCATGCGTGTCACGTTTCGTAAAGCGCTTCTTGTTTGGACTGTCGCAGCGCGCAAGAAGTCCTGCCTCTTGCAATATGGCGACATGCCGGCGGATTGTCCGGTCCGATATACCGTTGCGCCGGAAGGCAAGCGTCGCATTCGAGGCAAAGACTGTGTTGTGCGACCGTTTCGGCGGCAAGCATGACAGCATCGCGTCCAATGTGGCGATAACGGGCGCTTTCAACCCCAACAAGGGCGCTGCGGTGCGAAGTGTGTTCATGATGATATGCCGTTCTGGAACAATATTGTCCGCGGACAATACTTCTTGTTCCCGCGTCCCAAAGGGGGCGGATGCGTGTTTGAATGCCATGTTTTTTCACGACAACCGGATGGGAAAACGCCTGTTCCCAGAAAATATCATGGAAAAGGCCACAAATCATCGTTCAACCAAACGGGTTGTTGTTGACTAGCGCGAAGAAGCTGTTAAATCTGAAGGTGCAAAGAACAGATTGGGCTCTCCGGGGGTGACCTTGGGGGGCTCTTTCCTTTTTGGGTTGTTGGTCGTGCTCCTTTGTTGCGTTGCGATGGGGGGGTGTTTGCTTAGCCCGACGGGCGCCCTGACTTCCACGCAGAATAAAGGCGCGTCAGTTCAGTTTCTGCGTTGTCGTGCAGCCATTGGGCGAATTCTGGCAAATCAGACTTTGACAGCCGCAGCGTTACCGCGCGCGGCGTGTCCTTCACCTCGGCCAGTGGGGTGCCGTCAGGCAATTTGACCGATAGGGCAGGGGGGGGCGCTGCGGCTGATTTCCCCTTGCGCGACGCGGCATCACTGACGCGCGCAAAGCGATCATCCGAATTCAAAACACTGTCCAGTGGCAGCGCCGCGACCAGTTCCACCAAGTCTATTTTGGCGTCCCGAACCCTGTCGGCCAGATCTTCCCAACGCCGCCGCCCCACGCCATGCGCCGACCCAATTGCCTTTATCACAGGTTCAGGGATAGCGCGCGCAACCTTGGCCATGCGCGACAGCATCGGTTTGTCGATTGCAAGCGCGTCCAGAATGACGGGTTGTTCATAGCCATTGGCCAATAGCTCGGTCGCAAACAGCGCTTTTTCAATAAAGCTTGGGTCAAGGCGCTGGGAATTTTCCTGACCTTGGGCAAGGATCGCTTCCTCATCTGACAGGCTGCGCACCAGCGCTTTGGCTGGAATACCCAGTGTTTGCAACGCCCGAAGCCTGCGGCGGCCATACACAATCTGGTAATGGCCGGGCTTGTCCGCAATAGGCCGCACCATAATTGGCACTTGCTGGCCATGGTGGCGTATGCTTTCGGCCAGCGCGGCCACGTCTGCATCGCTGAAGTTAAGCCTGTCTTTTGGGCCTGCTTCCTCAATAACGTCAACCGCAAGATCCCTTACCGCGTTACTGGACAGGTCCTTGAGGGTGGATCTGACACCGCTCATTGCGCCCGTATTGGGGAAACGCGGTTTTGGGTCCTTGCTGGTGGCATCTGCCTTGGTATCCGGCGGGGCAGGGGGCTGAAACAGGTTTCTACGAGCCATCAGTCACCCTCTCTGCCCCAAGCGGATTGTATAGTCTTTTCAAACTCATCTGCGACGCCGTTTACGCTTTCAAGAATGCGGTCAAGGGTCTTTTTGACAACCTGTCCGGGGTCCAGTTCGTAAATTGTTTGTTGCGTCATGCCCGCATCTGAAATGGCAGTTGATTTCAGCATGGGGGTATTGAGGACCTGATCAAGCAGGATCGACCGCAGGAAACCCGCCATCTGGGATTGGGGAACGTCTGTGGGTTCATACCGCGCAATCAGGAATTTCAGAAATGACCAGTCGATAGGGCCTGTCGCATCTTCCAGCGTTTGAACGGTTTCCCCTGCCATTTCAAGGAATTGCGCCATGGACGCAACGTCAAGCATACTGGGAACAACAGTAATCAAAAGCCCCGTTGACGCAAGCAAGGCGGTCATTGTGGTGAACCCCAACTGGGGCGGGCAATCAATGATCACCAGATCGTAGTTTTGTTCCACTTCGTCCAGCGCGATGGCCAGCCGCTGCGTGAAGGGGGGGTCAATCTTGTGTTGCAGGGCATAGGCCGTTTCGGTTTCATACTCCGACAACAACAGCCCGGCCGGTGCCAGGTCCAGATTATGGAAATAGGTTTTGCGAATAACCTGACTAAGGGGGACAGGTTCTTGATATTTCAGCGCGTCATAGATTGTCCCGCCTTCGGAAAATTCAATTTCGGGCCGGTAGCCGAACATGGTTGTCAAGCTGGCCTGCGGGTCCATATCCACTGCCAGCACACGATAGCCGCGCAATGCATAGCGCTGCGCCAGATGGATGGCCGAGGTTGTCTTGCTGGACCCGCCTTTGAAATTCACGATTGAAATGACCTGAAGCGCATCGCCCGCGCGGCGGCCCGGCAAATAGGTTTCGCCGTTCCGGCCAGTGCGCGCCATCACATGGCGGATTTGGTCAATGTCTTCAGCGGAATACAGCCGCCTGCCACGGGAATCTGTTTCAACATCTGGAAAGTCACCTTCCTGATGGCGGGTGCGCAGGTTGGACATGCTGATGCCCGTCAGTTCCGACACTTCCGCAGGGTGAAACTTGCGCAGCGTTTTTCTGCTTTCGGGTTGAAAGCTGTTGCGCATATGAGTGTTCAAGGCTTCCGACAAGCGCGCCGCATTCGCCGCAATGGATGCCGCGATGGAGTCTGGATGTGTCGTGTCCAACGTCGAATTCATGCTGCCCTCATGACCTCTTGGCGGGTCGTTTGTGTTTCGTCGCTAAATCGCGCGATTTTCGCGTCACTGCGACAACAGAACTCATGACACGCAATTGCCCGTCAGACAACAGTTTTTTCACAAATGGTTGCCCTGCGCCCGTGTTGCGTATGTGCTGCAACCTGATGATATTTGCTTAACATACTGAAAACAATAAGAACGGCCTGTTTCCGGTGCGCGTGGTATCCAGGATATGGCGCAATATCGCGTTTTGCGCAAATGCGGGAACCGACATTGCGCATAAAAAAGCGCGACTCCAACGGGTTACATTGAGTTGTGCAAGTGCCAATGCACGCGGGTACACCCGGGCCCTGTTGCATAACGTCAAAGCTGCAATATGGGGTGTCGATTCGACTTTTGCGACATTGCTGCGTGAAACAGGCCGAAATCGGCAATATTTCTTGCGTATCGGGTGGGGCAGGGGGGCGTTATGCCGCTGGGCTGTGCTGTGGCGCGATGCGTTGCCCGTTTTCGCCATGGAAGTAATGCAAATTGGCCGGATCATAGGAAAGAAAGATGGCTTCGCCACGTTGCAAGGGAATGTCGGGTGCCAGCCGGGCACAGATTTCGTGTCCCGCAAAGTGGCAAATGGCCATTGTATCTGATCCCAGTGGTTCAAAAACGTCGACCACCGGCTTGATTTTGCTGGTTTCTTCGGCGGTCCAGATCAAATGTTCAGGGCGGAGTCCCACATCAATTTTGGCGCCGTCGGGTGCCTCAACATCGCCAATCGCCAGAAGCGCGTCCCCTACGCGCAGACGGGCCGCGCCGCCGGACCGTTCAAGTATACCTGACAGAATGTTCATTTTTGGTGACCCGATGAATTCGCCCACGAAGCGGCAGTTCGGGTGGCTATACAACGCCATTGGCGGACCTTCTTGCACGATGTGGCCACCGCGCAAAACCACAACGCGGTCTGCAAGGGTCATCGCTTCGGTCTGGTCATGTGTGACATAGACGGTGGTTGTGCCCAGCATGGCGTGCAACCGCTTGATCTGCGTGCGCATTTCGACCCGCAGCTTGGCATCAAGGTTACTTAGGGGTTCATCGAACAAAAACACCGATGGTTCGCGCACGATGGCGCGGCCCATGGCGACACGCTGTCGCTGCCCGCCCGACAACTGGCCGGGTTTGCGGTCAAGGTAATCGCCAATTTGCAAAATGCGCGCGGCCTCTTCAACCTTGGGCGCAATATCGGCCGCTTTCCAGCCCCGCATTTTCAGCCCGAAGCCGATATTCTCGCGGATGGTCATATGCGGGTATAGGGCGTAATCCTGAAACACCATCGCCACATCGCGCCCCCGTGGTTCCACTTCATTGACCACGCGGCCCCCGATGCACAGCGTGCCGCCGGAAATTTCCTCCAGCCCCGCGATCATGCGCAACATGGTGGATTTGCCACATCCCGAAGGGCCGACAAAGGCGACAAATTCGCCGTCATTTACAGCAAGGTCCACGCCATGGATTGCACGAACCCCACCATAATTTTTCACAATTTTACGAAGGCTGATGTCGGCCATGCTGCGTCTCCTGTGCGATCCCGGCAAAAAGGGGCTTGCATTATTGATAATCTGATGATTATCGTTATTGATAATACAAGGCAAGCCCGAAAGCAGACCCACGCAAAAAGGAGCGGCGCAGACATGGCCGTTGAAAGTTTCAGCATACCAACGGTGACGGACCTTGTGGCGCGCCAGTCCAGCCGACGCAGCCATGCCGTGTTTGTCGCCCTTCAGAAGGAAATCGTGCTGGGCGTGCTGCCACCGGAACAGGCGCTGACGGAACTGGACCTTGCGCAACGCTTTCAGTGCAGTCAGGGCACAGTGCGCGAAGCGCTGATGCAGTTGAATGAAGAAGGGCTGGTCAAGCGGCTGCCCAACAGGGGAACACATGTGGCCCCTTGCCACGCCGACGATGCGCGCGCCCTTCTGGGTGTGCGTCGTGCGGTGGAATGCGACCATCTGGACCGCGTGGTTG
Source organism: Roseinatronobacter sp. NSM (assembly GCF_052379845.1). Taxonomy (NCBI): domain Bacteria; kingdom Pseudomonadati; phylum Pseudomonadota; class Alphaproteobacteria; order Rhodobacterales; family Paracoccaceae; genus Roseinatronobacter; species Roseinatronobacter sp. NSM. The sequence continues at coordinate 50,388 of NZ_JBQTCF010000008.1, forward strand.
CCCGTGCCGATGACCGTTTGCGCGTCGATCTGGGTGATTTCCTGAACGCCATGCGCAATGCCGCGCGCGACGGTGATGAATACCTGTTGTCCGTCTATGACCGGGCTTTTCATGCGCGTCTGTTTGACACGGCTGATCTGCCACTGGTCGCGCCTATCCTGACACGCTGCCTGATCCACAACCACAGGTTCAAAATCCTGAACTCGCGCCCCAATCGCGCGTTGGAAGAAACGGCTGAACGGCATGTTCCCATCCTTGCGGCGCTGGATGCGCGCGATGTGGCGCAACTGCGCAATGTGCTGGCCCATCATATTGCCACAATTGTGGATTTTGGCCCCGACCTGACGGGCGCGGCCCCGCAATGAACGCCTTGTCCGACACCATGCGCGCAGTGCTGGCCCGGCTGGCCCAGGACGATGCCGGTCTGGTTGACCCCACCACACTGGACCCGCAGCAGGGCCGGACGCTGGCCGCGCTGGCCAATCTGCGCTGGAATGACGATCTGCCCGCGATGGCCGATGCCCGCACCGTGATGGTTGCGGACAGTATGCCCGCGCGCTGGGTGGTGCCGCATAATGACACAGGGCGCGATGCGATTTTGCATGCGCATGGTGGGGGCTGGGCGTTTTGTTCGCCCGCAACGCATGAAGGGGCGGCGCGGCGGCTGGCGCTGGCTTGCGGCTGTCCGGTGCTGACGTTTGACTACCGCAAAGCGCCCGAACACCCGTTTCCGGCGGGGTTGGATGACGTGATCGATGCGTGGTATGCCCGTGATCCCGCGCGCCGCTGGTCCATGGCAGGCGACAGTGCGGGGGCCAATCTGGCGCTATGTGCCATGTTGCGATTGCTTGCAGAAGGGGCTGATCTGCCTGCGCAGGCGTTGTTGTTTTATGGTGTGTATGGCGCAGATTTCACAACCCCGTCTTACACCGCCAATGCCGAAGGGCCGGGGCTGACGCGTGCAAAAATGCGCCGCTATTGGGATTGGTATGCGCCCCATGAACTGCGCGCCAATGCCCAGATTGTGCCGGTCCTGGCCGAGGATGCGGCGCTTGCAGCGCTGCCGCCGCTATACCTGAACGCCGCCGCCTGCGACCCGCTGCTTTCGGACAGTGAAAACCTTGTGGCGCGGTTGCGTGCCCTTGGGCGCGATGACCCGTTCGACCGGGTGGACGGGGTGGTGCACGGGTTCATGCAGATGGGCCTTGCCCTGCCAGAGGCGCGCGAGGCGTTCGCGCGGGCAGGCAAGGTTTTTCGTGGGAGGAGCGCCTGACAAGGGCGACAACAAGGGAGGAAAGACAATGACTTTCAAGAAAACACTGGGGTTCGCCTCGGTTCTGGCCCTGACGGCAGGGTTGGCCCATGCCGACAGCACAGTGCGGTTCTGGTATCATTTCGACAATGCCGACAATCCAATGGATGATCTGGTTGCCGCCTTCGAAGCTGAAAATCCCGGCATCAAGGTTGAGGCCGAGAATATTCCCTGGAACAGCTATTATGACCAGCTTTATACCGCCATCATTGGCGGGAATGCGCCTGATGCGGCCATGGTCAAGATGTTCGCCCAGCCCCGTCTGGTGGAAATGGGCGCGCTGGAACCCATTGGCGCGTGGATCGACGCATGGGACGGCAAGGACGGGCTGCAGGATAATTTGCTGGAACTGACGCGCGCAGCGGACGGGCAGGCCTATTATCTGCCGGTCCAGTATGTGGTGCTGTATCTGTATTACCGCCCCGACATGTTCGAGGAACTGGGCTTGTCCGTGCCCCAAACCTGTGACGAATTCCGCGATGCGGCGCGCGCGCTGACCCGTGACACCAACGGTGACGGCCAGATCGATGTTTACGGCTTCGGGTTCCGTGGCGCTGGTGGCGGGCATGACCACTGGGGCAGTTTCACCCTTGGCCGCGACGGCGTAAGCCTGACCGAAGGGTTGACTTCGGACGCGGGCATTGCGGGCACGCAATTTGTGGCGGACCTGTTCCGCGAAGACGGGGTATTCCCGCCTTCAACCCCGAATGACGGGTTTCAGGAAATCATCGGCACGTTCAAGGCCGGGCGCACGGCAATGACCATTCACCACATAGGGTCGGCCAATGGCATGGTCGAGGCATTGGGCGACAACGTTTCAGCCACAGTTGTGCCGGAATGCGGCGGCGGGCGCTGGACAGCGTTCGGCGATGAAAGCACCGCCATTCTGTCCAGCGCCGAAGATAAGGACGCGGCGTGGAAATGGATTTCCTTCCTGTCATCTGCGGGCAACAATGCCCTGTTCAACGAAGCGACGGGGCAATTGCCGGTGGTCAAGGCCGATACAGAAACCTGGTCCCTGCACCCGCAGCGTTTTGTTCAGGCCACGGTTGAGTCACTGCCCTTCGCCGAATTGCTGCCAAACGTGCCCGAAACGTCCGATTTCGTGAACACGGTCTGGGCCACAGCCATGCAGCGGGTCTTGATTGGCGATATTAGCGCCGAGCAGATGAACAAACAGATTTCCGACCTGTTTTCAAACTGATCGTGTGATGCGCGGGGCAGGGTGCCGCCTTGGCACCCTGTCCTGGCCCTGATGCCTGCCCCCGCACAGAGAGAGTGAACATGTCCCCGGCTGATCCCCCCGACAGGCCGCACCGCCGCCCGCTATCGCGGATTGTGTTGCCCTATGCGATGTTGTCGCCCGCAGTGCTGGTCACACTGGCCATTGTGTTCTTTCCCATGGTTCAGACAGTGTGGATGAGTCTGCATGATTATGTGCTGTTCCGTCCCAACGTGTTCGAATTCGTGGGCCTGAAGAATTTTCGCGCCGCCCTGAATGACGAAGTGTTCTGGATTTCGCTGCGCCATACCATCATCTGGATGGCAGCGACGATTCCGGCGCAATTGCTTCTGGGGCTGGTCACGGCGCTTTTGCTGAACCAGCAATTCCCGTGGCGCCCCGTCGCGCGGGCGCTGGTCATCATTCCGTGGGCATTGCCGTCGGTTGTGATCGCGCTGATGTGGGTGTGGATTTATGACAGCAATTACGGCATTGCGAATGAGCTGTTGTTGCGGGTCGGGCTGATCCAGCGGGCCATTCCATGGCTGGCCAATCCCGACACGGCGCTTGCCGCCATTATTCTGACGCTGACATGGCAGGGGTTTCCGTTCTTCGCGGTCATGATCCTTGCTGGCCTGCAATCCATTCCGCGCAGCTATTATGAGGCCGCAAGCATTGACGGGGCAAGTGCATGGCGGCAGTTCTGGCACATCACCTTGCCGGGCATTTCCGGTGTTGTGGTCACGGCGGTATTGCTGCGCACCATCTGGGTGGCCAACAGTTTTGATGTGATTTTCGTCATGACAGGGGGCGGGCCGGGCTATGCCACCCATACCTTGCCGCTTTATGCCTTCATCAAGGCGCGCACCAATCTGGATTTCGGCTATGGATCAGCGATTGCCACGCTGTTTACGCTGATGCTGATGGGCATTGTGCTGGTCTATCTGCGGCGCACCGCAAAGGCGGTGCAGTGATGGCACTTGGCAAACGGTCCACCCTGCGCCGCATCCTGACAGTTGACCTGCCGATGCTGGCAATCCTGACCTTCACCCTTGGGCCATATCTGTGGATGTTCATCACCTCGATCAGTCCAGAATCCACGCTGTTTACCGAAGGTCCGTCCATCTGGAACGCCACGATTGAAAACTACACCCGGCTGTTTGCCACAGTGGGGTTTGCGTCCAACATGCTGGACAGTCTGATCGTGGCACTTGGCACAGTGGCGGTGGGGTTGTCGCTGTCGGTAACGGCGGCCTATGCGTTTTCGCGGTTCAATTTCCGGGGCAAGCGTATCCTGATGGTGCAGTTTCTGCTGATCAACATGTTCCCGTTGGTGTTGTTGATCCTGCCATTGTTCATACTGATGCGGGTTCTGGGGCTGCTGGACACGCATCTTGCGCTGATCATCGCCAATTCCACTGTGGCGATTCCGTTTTCGGTGTGGATGATGGTCAGCTACATGAACGGCATTCCCAAATCGCTGGACGAAGCCGCAGTGACCGATGGCTGCACCAGAATGCAGGCGCTGCGGCGCGTCATCCTGCCGCTATGCCTGCCCGGTATCATTGCCACCGGCATTTATATCTTCATCACATCGTGGAACGAATATTTGTATGCGCTGACCCTTGGGGGCCGGAACGTGCGCCCCATCACAGTGGCCGTTCAGACCCTGATCGGCGAATACGAAGTGCAATGGGGCTTGTTGACCTCGGGGGGGATCGTCGGTGCCCTGCCAGCGACAATCCTGTTCCTGCTGGTCCAGAAACGCCTGATCTCGGGGCTGACGCAAGGCGCGGTCAAAGGCTGAGAAGGAAAGGAAATACAGTGAAAAACCCCGTTGGCATTATTTCAATGCAGTTCACCCGACCGTTCACCGGCAAGGACCTTCATTATTTCGCAAAGGCCGCCGAGATAGGGTTCGATTTCATCGAACTTCTGGTGCCTGAACCTGAAGACAAGCTGCCGCTGGCAGATGTCCGGGTGGCCGCGGCAGATGCCGGGTTGTTTGTGGTGCTGGCCGCGCGCGTAAACCCCCAGCGCAGCATCGCGTCAGATGATGCGGCGAACCGTCAGGGCGGCATCGACTACCTGAAACGGACTGTGGATGTGGCCGTGCAGCTGGGCGCGTCCATCATCGGCGGGCCGCTTTATGGCGAACCCATGGTCTTTGCGGGCCGCCCACCAGTGCCGCGCAGTGATGGCGACATTGCCGCGCGCGCTGCGCGCACTATTGACGGGCTGGCGCAACTGGCCCCCATTGCCCGCGACGCGGGCGTGGTGTTCGGGCTGGAACCGCTGAATCGCTTTGAAACCGACATCATTTCTACTACGCGGCAGGCGGTGGAGGTGGTGGATGCGGTGGGCGATAGTGGGCTGGGCATCATGCTGGATACGTTCCATATGAATATGGAAGAACGCTCCATCCCGGATGCGATCCGCCTTGCGGGCAAGCGGATCGTGCATTTTCAGGCGAATGAAAACCATCGCGGCCATGCAGGCACCGGGCATATTGACTGGCCCGCTGTCATGCGCGCGCTGCATCAGGTGGGCTATGGCGGGCCAATCGCGCTGGAACCCTTCCGCCGCGCCGATGACAGGGTGGCGCTGCCCATTGCCCATTGGCGCGCCCCCCAAGAGGATGAGAGTGACAAGCTGCGCGCCGGTCTGGGGGTCATTCGCAACGCGCTGACACTGGCAGGGGTGGACCAATGATCAATATTGGATGGATTGGCTGTGGCCGTCACGCGCGGCAGATGCTGCTGCCACAGATGGGGCGCAATGGGATGCGCATCGCGGCCCTGTGCGACCGTGACGGGGACGCAATGGCACAGGTGGCCGCTGAATATGGTGTCACCGCGCAGCATACGGATTTCCACGACCTGATTGCCACACCGGGGCTGGATGCCATCGGCATGGCCGTGGGGCCGGACCTGCACCATGCGGCCGCCCTGGCCGCGCTGGCGCGCGGGCTGCCGGTATTCATGGAAAAACCCCCCGCCGCTACAGCCGAAGGCGCGCGCGAGATTGCCCGCGCTGCGCAATCTGCCGGCAAGCCCGTGATGGTGGGGTTCATGAAACGCTATGCCACCGGCAACCGTATTGCCAAGAATGTGCTGGTGGGGGGCGGTTTTGGCCGGGTTCTGGGGATTACGGGCGCCTATATGACGGCGCCGACCTATTTTGTGGGTGAACCTGACTATACCGGGTTCTTCCTGCACCATTGCGTCCATTACATGGACCTGATCCCGTGGTTCGCAGGCGAAGATTTTGGCGACATGCAGGTGCGCAGCATATCCCCCGAAGCTGGTAAACTGCTGTTGCACCTGAATTTCACCACAGCAGGCGGGGTGATCGGCAATGTGGTCATGGGCACTGTCCAGTCGCGCGGCACCCCGATGGAGGAAATCCGCATCATGGGCGACCATGCGCGGCTACATGTGGACAATATCATCAATGTTGCGCTGTATCGTGACCCGCCCTTCAAGGCTGATGACCCAGCCGCCACATTGGACCCGGGGTGTGACACGTTAAGCTGGACCCCGAATTTCACCGCCGCCGCGAATGAAGACCACAAGGGATATGGCGCTTTGCTGGCCGATGTGGGTGCCGTGTTGGGGGGGGCGGCGCGCGACGTGCCCGACATTGCAGACGGGGTGCGTGCCATGGAACGGCTGGAACGCATGATCGCCGGGATCGACATTTAGGGCATGAGGGTTGAAACCGGTTCCCATGTTTTTCGCAACATGCCCTAATCAGGGCGCAGTGTCACAGTTTGGTTGGCGTCCCTTATCTGATGGCGGGTTTCGCGCCCGTCTGACCACTGGACATGCACATCTGCTTGTGTTGCCGCGCCCAGACCGAAATGCAGCGGCACAAGCTGCCCGCCCGCATGCCCCCCGCCGATGGTGACGTCTTGCCATTGTGTGGCGGTTTGGGTGCGCAGTGTGACCCGCGCGCCAATGCCAAAGTGGTTTGGCCCGGCTTGACGCAATGCAACCGCCAGCCAGTTGCCAACCCCTTCGGTGATGTTGCGATACAGGCGGGCAGGGGCGCGGCGGTTGACAACCACCAGATCAAGCCGCCCGTCATTGTCCAGATCCACCAGCGCCGCCCCGCGCGAGCGCGCGAAATCTGCCAGCCCCGCGCTGTGGCCCGCTTCGGAAAATCTGCCATCCACCCCTTGCAGCAACAGGTTGTTGGGGTCGGCCATGGCCAGATCGGGCATTTGGTCGACATTGCCCTTGGCGATAAACAGATCCGCGCGCGTGGTGTTGTTCACATCGCCCCATTGCGCATGCCAGCCCGTCGACGGGCGGCCATCATCGCCCATATAGGGGCGGTGGGCCGTGTGGCCCATGCTGAAGGGGGCGGTGCTGTAGGTGCCATCCCTTTGCGCCAGTTGCAGCATCTGGTCGGCCATGGAGGTCAGGTAAACATCCGCAAGCCCGTTGCCGGTTATGTCGCGGCTGGCAATGCCCATGCCCCAAAGCATCAGGTCCGGCCAGCCATCAGCGCGCCCCAGAAACCGCGCATCGGCAATGTCCCACATCTGTTCATGCCCGCCGCGCACATAATAATGCCGGTCATTGGACAGGCGCAGGGTCATGCGGTCGCGGGCATCGCGCGCGGCCAGCGCCGAAAGCGGGCAGAAGCCGGGGCCGAATGCCTGCGACACCCAGCCTGTGCCATCCGGGCGCAGCATCTGGTTTTCATCACAGGCAAAGAACGGGCCTGCGGGGTCGTCGCGGTTGACATAATTGCCAATGAACATACTGGGCCGGTCCGCGCCCGCGTCCCACCACGCGCTGAACGCCGTGGACCAGCCTGTGCCCGCCTCGATGCCAAGCGCGTGGGTCGCGTCCTCGAACTGGCAGTCCCCCAGACCGCGCAACACCACATTCGGCCCCACACGCAGCACGAACAGGTCCAGAACCCCGTCGCCGTCAATATCCAGCGGATAGGCGCCGGTCACACCCTGCAGGCCAGTATCGTGGGGCGCAAATACCATGTCCCCATGGTTGCGCAACATCAGCGCAGGCCCGTCGCCACCGGCCAGAAACAGATCGGGCAGGCCATTGTCGCTGCAATCAAACGCTGCCACACCCCCGCCCACGAAAAATTCCCAACCGCCACTATAGTGATGTTCGGGGATGGTCGCGCTTAGGTCCGCAAATAGCGGGGTTTGGGGCAGGGCAGGGGCGGCCACACTGACCAGGGCCATCAACACAGCCCCCCTCATGCGGCGCTGCCGCGTGTGACCGAACCGCCCAGCAGGTTTTCGGTCAGGGCCCCAAGCGCCAGCGCAACCGCCCCCTGTGCCCAAACCAGATCCCCCCATGCATGGATTTCGACACGGGCAGGGGGGCGTGCCCCGATCAGGGTCATGGCCTGCATCTCCGCCATCACTTCGCGCGCATACAGGTAATCATATTGCATGCGCCCACCTGACAGGATGACCACTTCGGGGTCGAACATCTGCACCACATTCGACAGCCCAAGCGCCAGATACCGGCCCGCGCGCCGAAAAATGGACAGCGCCGCTTCATTGCCACGGCGCGCTTCGGAAAACAGGTCTTCCAACAGGGCCAGCGGGCTTTCGGACAGGCTGGCATGCTGGTCAAGCGCCGTGGCTGCTTCACGCGCAAGGGCATAATCCGCAACATAGGCTTCCAGACAGCCGCGCTTGCCGCAGCGGCACAGCGCCCCGTCCAGTTGCACCTTGGTATGGCCCAGTTCAAGGCCCACACCGCGCGCGCCGCGATACAGCTGGTTGAAAATAACAAGCCCCATGCCCACACCATGTTCAATCGTGACAACCGCGAAGTCCGATTTGTGGCGCCCCCCGCCGAACCATAATTCCGCAAGCGTCAGCAGGTTGGCGTCATTGTCCAGATAGGTGGGCACGCCAAATGCGCCCTGAAATTGCGCACTTAAGGCAGTTCCCGGGGAATCCAGCATTGGCGACCATGGCACATTGCCATTGGCGTGGTCCACCATGCCCGCCATACCCACGCCAATGGAATGAATGTCGCGCAGTTGCATTCCTTGCAACGCCAGCAATTTTTCCATCAGGGCGCGGGCCTCGGCCACCAGAATGGCGGGGCTTTTGCGGTTGGGGCGGGTGGGAACGCTGGTTTCGGCAATTCTGCGGCCCGCGAAATCGCTTAACACGGCTGTGTGGCGCTGGTCGCCCAGCTTCATGCCCACCACATGATAGGCTTCGGACACGACTTCCAGTTCCACAGGGGGGCGACCGCGCCCTGTGCGGGGCTGGTCGGTGTCCAGTGGGGGCGCAATGGCGGTTTCGCGCAGGAACCCTTCGGCGATCAATTCCGCGGTCACCGCGCTGACCGATGCCGCACTGACCCCAAGGGCGCGCACCATATCGGCGCGGGTGGTTTTGCCATGGGCGCGGGTATAGTCGAACAACATCTGCCGCAACGGGCGTGGCACGGGCGCAATATTGGCCAGAACAGGCCCGCAGCCCGCTGGTGTGTCTGCGTCCGATGTAATGGCCCCGACAAGATGCGGCGTCATTTTCCTGCCCTCCCCAGCACGATAATAACTTCATGTCCTAAATTAATAACACCTGAAGCTGGCGTAAACATCAAGAAAAATCGCCGTGTAGGGGGGGTTGGGCGGTAAATAGTCAGGTTTCCTGACGTAAACTATGTTATTTTATTTGACAGTCGAAAAATATATGACATTATCCGGCTGTCTGGCCGCAGGGTGATGCTGCGCGCCAAGATCTGTTCAGGGAGGAACGCATGCAAAGAATTCTTACAGCGGCGATTGTCGCAACCCTTGGTTTCAGCACATCTGCGCTGGCGCAGTCACTGACTGTCGGTGTCAGCTGGTCCAACTTTCAGGAAGAACGTTGGCAGACAGATGAGGCGGCGATTCGTGCCGCGCTTGAAGCGGCGGGCGCGTCCTATATTTCCGCTGATGCGCAATCATCATCATCCAAACAACTGTCCGATATTGAAAGCCTGCTGGCACAAGGGGCAAATGCCCTGATCGTTCTGGCGCAAGATGCGGCTGCCATTGGCCCGGCTGTTCAGGCCGCCGCTGATGAGGGGATTCCCGTTGTCGCCTATGATCGCCTTATTGAGGACAGCCGCGCCTTTTACCTGACATTCGACAATGTCGAAGTGGGTCGTATGCAGGCACGCGCTGTTCTGGAACAAGCGCCAAGCGGCAATTACGTCATGATCAAAGGCTCGCCCACCGACCCCAACGCGGATTTCCTGCGCGGTGGCCAGCAAGAAATCCTGCAAGCGGCGATTGATGCAGGCGACATTACCATTGTTGGCGAAGCCTATACCGATGCATGGCTGCCCGCCAATGCACAGCGCAACATGGAACAGATTCTGACTGCGCAGGACAACAATGTTGATGCGGTTGTGGCGTCCAATGACGGCACCGCCGGGGGCGTTGTCGCTGCGCTGACCGCGCAGGGCATGGACGGCATTCCTGTATCCGGCCAGGACGGCGACCATGCGGCGCTGAACCGTATCGCGCTTGGCACGCAGACAGTTTCGGTCTGGAAAGATGCGCGCGATCTGGGCCGCGCAGCGGCTGAAATCGCGGTGCAACTGGCCGCTGGCACCGAAATGGCCGATATTGAGGGCGCGGGCATGTGGACATCCCCTGCCGGCACCGAAATGGTCTCCATGTTCCTGGAACCGGTTCCTGTGACTGCCGACAACCTGTCGCTGGTGGTCGATGCGGGCTGGATCAGCCTTGAAGCGCTGTGTCAGGGTGTCAGTGGCGGACCTGCGCCCTGTAACTGATCCTTGAGCCAAGACATCTGACACGGGGCGGCATGCGTGTCGCCCCACTCTCGATAGCCGCGCTTGCGCGCCTATTGGTCCTTCGCCTGCGCGCCGCGTATGGCCACGACATTCAGGACATTCCCCCATGAGCAACCCCGACACCCCCAACCGCACGCAATCCGGCGGGTCAACGGCCCATAAGAAAAGTCTGATGGACGCGTTGGAACTGGATACCCGCCTGCTGGGCATGATTGGCGCCTTTATTCTGGTGGCGGTCGTGTTCAATGTGCTGACAGACGGGCGTTTCCTGACGCCGCGCAATATATTCAACCTGACCATCCAGACCGCCAGTGTGGCCATCATGGCCACGGGCATGGTTTTCGTGATTGTCACGCGCCATATCGACCTGTCGGTGGGGGCGCTGCTGGCCACATGTTCCGCCGTGATGGCCATGATGCAAACAGCATGGCTGCCGCAAGTGCTGGACCTGCCGCTGGGCCACCCGATGATTCCCTGGCTGGCAATTGCGGCTGGCATTCTTACGGGCGGGGTGATTGGTGCGTTTCAGGGCTGGTTGACCGGGTATTTGCTGATCCCGGCGTTTATTGTCACGCTGGGCGGGCTGTTGGTCTGGCGCAATGCTGCGTGGTATCTGACCAATGGTCAAACCATTGGCCCGCTGGACCAGACATTCCAGATGTTTGGTGGCATCAACGGAACCATGGGCGAATTCTGGTCCTGGGTTGTGGGCATTGTTGCCACATTGGCGGCGCTGGCCGCACTTTGGGCGAAACGCCGCGACAAGCTGCGCCACGGCTTCCCGGTGAAACCCCTTTGGGCCGAAATTGCATTGGGGACTATCATTGCCGGTGCCATTCTGGGGCTGATTGCCATCCTGAATTCCTATCAGGTGCCCGCCGCGCGCCTAAGCCGTGAATTCGAAGCCCGCGGCGAGAGTATGCCAGAAGGGTTTACTGCCGCCTATGGCCTGCCCATTTCGGTGCTGTTGCTGATTATCGTGGCCATTGTCATGACGGTGATTGCACGGCGCACGGCCTTGGGGCGCTATATTTTTGCGACAGGTGGCAACCCGCAAGCGGCGGAATTGTCGGGCATCAATACGCGCCTGCTGACCGTCAAGGTGTTTGCCATCATGGGCGCGCTTTGTGCCATTTCGGCTGTGGTCGCGTCGGCGCGTCTGACCAACCATTCCAATGACATCGGCACATTGGACGAATTGCGCGTCATCGCCGCCGCAGTGATTGGCGGCACCGCGCTGGCAGGCGGCATTGGCACGATTTACGGCGCGATCCTTGGCGCGCTGATCATGCAATCGCTGCAATCGGGTATGGCGATGGTGGGTGTTGATGCGCCGTTGCAAAACATCGTTGTAGGCAGCGTGCTGGTTCTGGCCGTGCTGATCGACATTATCTACCGCCGCCGCACAGGAAAGGGCTAAACCATGACGCCACTTGTAGATATCCGCAATATCTCGATCGCTTTTGGCGGGGTTCAGGCGGTCGACAATGTGTCAATCGACCTTTATCCCGGCGAAGTGGTGGGGCTGCTGGGTCATAACGGCGCAGGCAAATCCACGCTGATCAAGATCCTGTCAGGGGCCTATAAGGCTGATAGCGGGGAAATCTGGATTGATGGCAAACGCGCCACGATCAACAGCCCCCGCGATGCGCGCGCGCATAATATCGAAACCATCCACCAGACCTTGGCCTTGGCCGACAACCTGCCTGCGCCTGCAAACCTGTTTCTGGGGCGCGAATTGCGCACCATGTTCGGGTTTCTGGATGACAGCCGCATGGAGGCCGAAACCACCAAAATCATGGCGCGGCTGAACCCCAATTTCAAGAAAATTGCGGAACCTGTCAGTGCCTTGTCAGGGGGTCAGCGCCAGTCTGTGGCAATTGCGCGCGCGGTCTATTTCAATGCTCGTATCCTGATCATGGACGAACCCACTGCAGCCCTTGGCGTGCATGAAACCAAGATGGTGGCCGATCTGATTATGGAACTGAAGGCCCAGGGGCTTGGCATTTTCCTGATCAGCCATGACACCCGCGAAATGATGGAATTGTGCGACCGGGTGTCTGTGATGAAAAACGGCCAGCTTATCGGCACCGAACGGGTCGAGGATGTGACCGAAGATGACATTCTGTCGATGATCATCATGGGCAAGAAAGCAGAAAAAGCGGCATGATGTATCTGGGATTGGACCTTGGCACATCCGGCCTGAAGGGGCTTGTCATTGATGACAGCGGCGCAGTGCAGGCCGAAGCCACCGCGCCCCTGAATGTCGCGCGCCCCGCGCCGGGCTGGTCCGAACAAAACCCCGCTGACTGGATCGCAGCAGCGGGAACGGTGCTGCGCGCCTTGTCGGACAAGGTGGACATGGGCGCGGTCGCGGGCATTGGCCTGTCGGGGCATATGCATGGCGCAACGGTGCTGGATGCGTCTGACAAGGTGCTGCGCCCCTGCATTTTATGGAATGACACCCGCGCCCATGCGCAGGCGGCGGCGCTGGATGCCGACCCGCAGTTTCGCGCGGTCAGTGGCAATATTGTCTTTCCGGGGTTTACCGCGCCGAAACTGGTCTGGATGGCGGATGAAGAACCCGACCTGTTCGCGCAAGCGGCCAAGGTATTGTTGCCAAAGGACTATCTGCGGCTGTGGTTGACTGGCGCGCATGTGGCCGAAATGTCGGATGCGGCGGGCACAAGCTGGCTGGATGTGGGCGCGCGCGACTGGTCTGATGATCTTCTGGCGGCCACCGGATTGACGCGCGACCATATGCCCGCCCTTGTCGAAGGGTCCGCGCCGTCTGGCGGGTTGCGGGCCAAACTTGCGCAGGACTTCGGCTTGCGCGCGGGCATTCCAGTGGCAGGCGGGGCAGGGGACAATGCCGCAACCGCCATCGGGCTGGGCATCGCGCGGGGCGGTCAGGGTTTCGTCAGCCTTGGCACATCGGGCGTGCTGTTTGCCGCAACGGACGGCTACGCACCCGCGCCTGAAACGGCCGTGCATACATTTTGCCACGCGCTTCCGGACACATGGCATCAGATGGGCGTTATTCTGGCTGCCACGGATGCGCTGAACTGGTTTGCAGGGATCGCGGGCGCAAGTGCCGCCGAGTTGACAGCCAATCTGGGCGGCTTGCAGGCCCCCGGTCAGGCGCTGTTTCTGCCCTATCTGGGCGGTGAACGCACGCCCTTGAATGATGCGGGCATTCGCGGGGCGTTCATCGGGCTGGGGCACGCGACCGACCGCGCCGCCGCCACCCGCGCCGTAATGGAAGGGGTGGTCTATGCGCTGGTCGATTGCCAGCAGGCATTGGCGGCCACGGGCACACGGCTGGACACGCTGCTGGCCGCAGGCGGGGGGGCGCGGTCCGAATACTGGCTTTCCGCCTTGGCCACCGCGCTGGACCTGCCAATTCAGGTGCCACAGGCGGGCGATTATGGTGCGGCCCTTGGGGCGGCACGGCTGGGCCTGATGGCCGCCACAGGGGCAGGGGCAGACGCCATGCCGCTGCCGCCCATTGCCCGCAGCTTTGACCCTGTAACCGACAAAACACAGGCTTTTCAGGACGGGTATGCCCGCTACTGCAAGGCCCAATCTGCAATCAAGGATCTGACATGAGCGATTTTTTCCAAGGCATCCCGCAAATCACCTATCAGGGGCCGGACAGCGACAATGATTTCGCGTTCCGCCACTATAACCCCGATGAAATCGTTCTGGGCCGCCGGATGGAGGACCATCTGCGCTTCGCCATCTGTTATTGGCACAGCTTCGCATGGCAGGGGGGCGACCCGTTTGGCGGGCAAACCTTCCTGCGGCCATGGTTTGGCGACAGCATGCAAAACGCCAAACTGAAGGCCGATGTCGCGTTTGACATGTTCCGCATTCTGAATGCGCCGTATTATTGCTTCCATGACGCCGACATGCGCCCCGAAGGCGACAGTTTCGCGCAAACCACCCGCAATCTGGAAGAAATGACCGAGTATTTCGCCGCCAAGATGGAAGCGGGCGGGCCGAAACTGCTGTGGGGCACCGCGAACCTGTTCAGTCACCGCCGTTTCATGTCGGGCGCTGCCACCAACCCTGACCCCGATGTGTTTGCCTTCTCTGCTGCGACAGTGAAAACCTGCATGGATGCGACCCAGCGTCTGGGGGGTGAAAACTATGTGCTGTGGGGCGGGCGCGAAGGGTATGAAACCCTGCTGAACACCGACCTGACCAAGGAGCTGGACCATATGGGCCGTTTCCTGTCCATGGTGGTCGAATATAAGCACAAGATCGGCTTCAAAGGGGCCATCCTGATTGAACCCAAACCGCAGGAACCCACAAAACACCAGTATGATTATGACGTGGCAACTGTGTTCGGGTTCTTGCAGCGGTTCGGGCTGGAAAAGGAAGTGAAGGTCAATATTGAACAGGGTCACGCCATTCTGGCAGGGCACAGTTTTGAACATGAACTGGCGCTTGCCGCCAGCCTGGGCATTTTTGGCTCCATCGACATGAACCGCAACGACTATCAATCAGGGTGGGACACCGACCAGTTCCCCAACAATGTGCCTGAAACTGCGCTGGCCTATTATGAGGTGTTGCGCGCGGGCGGGTTTACCACCGGCGGCACCAATTTCGACGCGAAATTGCGCCGCCAGTCCCTGGATGCCGAGGACCTGATCCTGTCGCATGTGGGGGCAATGGATGTGTGCGCGCGCGGCCTGAAAGCGGCTGCCGCAATGCTGGAAGATGGCAGGCTGGAATCTGCGCGCGCGGCGCGCTACGCCGGTTGGACCAAGCCAGAGGCACAGGCCTTGCTAAACAGCGATCTTGATACAATCACCGCGGACGTGCTGGCCCGCGGCATTGACCCGCAACCCAGTTCAGGCAAACAAGAGAAGCTGGAAAATCTGGTCAACCGGTTCATGTGACCGCGCGCAATTGAAAAACCCGCCCCTGAATGTATCAGGGGCGGATTCCTTGCAGGGGCAAGTTCCCCCATAAGCAATGTTATGTTAACGTGGCTCAGGGCGTGCGCGCGTCCCTTCGCATTCACTCCAGGCTTATGTTGTCGCATGTCTTTGGGCGCAAAACCGGTTCCCACTTTTGCGCGACATGCTTAGGGCAAGCTGCCCTCAACCCCTTCGACATAGAAATCCATCGACAACAGCATCCCGTCATCAGGCAATTCGCCATCCGCGACCTTCTCGCTGCCGTCCTGTGCGACAAGCGGCCCCTGGAACGGATGGAATGCGCCGCTGCGGATGTCTTCCATTTTCGCATCAACAACATCGCGCACATCTTGGGGCACGGCGTCATTATAGGGGGCGATGGTCATCATATCAGCGCCGATCCCTTCCCATGTGTTGGCGGTTTCCCATGTTCCGTCCAGCACCATGCGCGTGCGTTCAACGTAATATGGCCCCCAGTTATAGACCAGCGCCGTCAGATGTGAATTCTCGCCATATTGCGCCATATCGCCAAGCGCCACGACATATTTGCCCCGGTCCTCGGCGGCTTGTACCACGGCCGGGCTGTCGGTGAAATGGGCCAGCACATCAACACCCTGATCCAGCAGCGCATCAGCGGCGGTGCGTTCAAGACCGGGGTCAAACCATGATGAAATCCACACAACGCGGGTGGTGAAATCCGGGTTGACCGACCGTGCCCCCAGCGTCATGGCGTTGATCCCGCGCAGCACTTCGGGAATGGGATAGGACGCTACCACACCCAGACTGTCACCCATCAGCCCCGCAACCATGCCCACCAGATAGCGGCTTTCATAGGCGCGGGTGTGGTAGATTGCCAGATTGGTGTCTTGCGTGTAGCCGGTGGCATGTTCAAACGCGATATCGGGGAATTGTGCAGCCACACGCGCCATCGGGTTCATATGGTTGAAGGAGGTGCCGAAGATCAGCCCGAAATCCTGACTGGCAAACTGCCGGATCACGCGTTCCGCATCCGCGCCGCCGTCGATACTTTCGACATAGGCGGTTTCAACGCGGTCGCCGAATTCTTCTTCCAGCATCAGCCGGCCCAGATCATGCTGGTATGTCCAGCCCGCATCCCCGATCAGGGATGAATACACAAACCCGATTTTCAGCGGATCATCCGCCACCGCTGGCCCTGCCAGACCAAGGCCAAGCGCCGCGGCCAGAAAGATGGATGTTCTTTTTGGTGTCATGTTCACTCTCTCCTGTTGTAATTTGTTTGTCATGCGGTCGGGCGGAAGGGTTTGCCCAGACATCCGGGGGCATTCAGGCGAATGCGGGTTGCGTCGCGGCTGATCAGGACAAGCACCACAATGGTGACCAGATAGGGCAGCATGGCCAGCACATGCGACGGCACCGCCAGCCCCAGCCCCTGCCCGTGAATCTGCATCACGGACACAAGCCCGAACAGCCATGCCCCCAGCACCAGCCGCGCGGGTTTCCAGGTTGCAAACACCACCAGCGCAACTGCAATCCAGCCGCGCCCCGCGGTCATCCCCTCTATCCACAGTGGTGTGATAACACAGGACAGATACGCCCCGCCCATACCCGCCATCGCCCCCCCGAAGGCAATTGCGGCAAAGCGCACCTTCACCACGGAAAACCCCAAGGCATGCGCGCTGTCGTGGTTTTCGCCCACTGCGCGCAGGATCAGGCCAACACGGGTGCGCGTCAGCACCAGCGCGACAATGATTGTCGCGGCAATGGCCAAATAGACCGCCACATCAAGGCGGGTGAACATCGCGCCAATCACGGGCAGGTCAGACAGCACCGGCAATTCCACAGGTTGCACCCCGCGCATGTTGCGCCCCTGCCATGCCTGCCCCCAGAACGCCGACGCCCCGCCGCCAAGGATGGTCAGCGCCAGCCCTGCAGCGTATTGATTGACCTGAAACACCAGCACCAGCACGCCAAAAATCAGGCTGAACCCCGCACCGGCAACCGCGCCCACCAGAAATGCCAGCGCGAAATTGCCCGTTGTCAGGCCCACGGCAAACCCTGTCACCGCGCCCACCAGCATCATCCCCTCGACGCCCAGATTGACGCAGCCTGCCTTCTCCACAACCAACTCGCCCAAGGCGGCAAGTATCAGCGGGGTTGCGGTGCGCATGGCAGATACAAGAATGGCAACCATCAATGCTGAATCGATCATCCGCGTGCCCCCTCGCCAAGGCGGCCCACCCGCACAACGCGGTAGCGCACCAGAACATCACTGGCCAGAAGGGTGACCAGCAGCACCCCCTGGAACAATTGCGCCACGGCGACAGGCACGCCCAGCATTTGCACATTTTCCCCGCCAATCAGGATCAGCGCCAGCAAATGCGCGGCCAGCACCACGCCAACAGGGTTCAACCGGCCCAGAAACGCCACAATGATGGCGGCGAACCCATAGCCGGGGCTGATTTTCGGCAGCAATTGCCCGACAGGGCCTGCAACCTCCATCGCGCCCACCAGCCCAGCCAACCCGCCTGTCAGCAGGAATGACAGCCACACCATGCGGTTGCGCGAAAACCCCGCATAACTGGCGGCATTGGCCGCATCACCGCCCACGCGCAACCGGAACCCGGCAACCATATGGTTCATTAAAAACCACACGGCCAACGCGGCCACAGGCAGGGCCAGCCAGCCAATATGCAACCGCGTGGCAGGCCATAACAGTGGCATAAGGGCTTCGGGGCTGAACAACCGGCTTTCGGGGAATCCGAAGCCCTGCGGGTTGCGCAAGGCCCCATGCACCAGCCATCCCAACAACTGATCGGCCACATAGATCAACATCAGACTTGTCAGAATTTCATTGGCGTTGAATTTCGTGCGCAGCAAGGCCGGAATGGCCGCCCAAGCCATGCCCGCCAGCGCGCCAGCGATGCACACCAGCACGAAGGTTCCCGGCACCCCTTCGCGCCACAGCGCAAGCGCCACCGCCCCGCCCCCGATCGCGCCAAGAACCAGCTGCCCCTCGGCCCCGATATTCCAGATATTGGCGCGGAACCCCACCGCCAGCCCCAGCCCGATCAGCGCCAGCGGCAGCGCTGCCAGCAGCCATTCACTTAACCCGAAGGCGGAATTCACGGGCGCTATGAAATAGGCGTAAAGCGCCGCCCATGGGTCGCGCCCGATGCCCAGAAACAGCAAAAACCCGAAGGCCACGGTTAGCGCAATGGCCAGCACTGGCGCACCATACAGCGCCAGTGGTGACGGTTTCAGGCGCGGAACAAGCCTAAGCGGCATCCACATCTCCTTGGGTGGGGGCAGGGTCCAGCGGCGCGGCCCCACTCATCAACAAGCCCAGATTTTCGCGGGTGCAGTGATCGCGGGGAATGGGTGCGGATAACTGGCCGCGATACAGCACCGCAACACAGTCCGACAGCGACAGCAATTCGTCCAGATCCTCGGACATGACAACAACCGCCGCGCCTTTGTCGCGCAGGGCAACAAGCGCGGCATGAATGGCGGCCACCGCAGCCACATCCACCCCCCATGTCGGATAGGCCACGACCAAGGCGCGCGGGTCCGACAGGATTTCGCGCCCCACAATGAAGCGTTGCAAATTCCCGCCCGAAAGGGCCTGTGCCGCAGTGGCCTGCGACCGGGTTGCCACGCGGAATTCATCAATCACGCGCTGCGCAAAGGCATTGCGCTTGCGGGTTGAAATAACCCAGCGCCATGTCAGCGGCACGCGCCAATGCGCCGTCAGAAACCCGTTTTCCGCCAGCGACATGGGCGGCACTGCGCCGCGCCCCAACCGTTCGCCCGGCACGAACCCAAGCCCCAGTTTGCGCCGCGCCCCCGGCCCCAGGCGCCCCACGGCCTGCCCGCCCAGGGTGACCGCGCCGGCAGTGCCCGCCAGCCGTTCGCCCGACAATGCCGCCAGCAGTTCTTCCTGCCCGTTGCCTGCGATACCGGCAATGCCCAGAATTTCCCCGCCGCGCGCATGCAGGCTCAAGCCGTTTAACGCGGTCCCATGCGGGTTTGACGGGCGCAGGTGCAAATCCTGCGCGGCCAGTTGCACCGGCCCGCCCTGACCAGCGCTTCCGGCCCCGAGCGCGGGCATTTCCTGCCCGATCATCATACGCGCCAGATCGTTGACGCTGGCCCCTGCAACCGGCACGGTGCCCACAACCCGCCCCCCGCGCAGCACAGTTGCGCGGTCGCACAGCGTGCGGATTTCTTCCAGCTTGTGGGAAATGAAAATGATCGCGCGCCCTTCGCGGCGCAATTGGTTCAGGGTGTCGAACAGCCCAAGAATGGCTTGTGGCGTCAACACGGATGTAGGTTCGTCAAAGATCAGGATTGACGGGTCTTGCAACAACACGCGCACGATTTCCACGCGCTGTTGTTCGCCCACCGACAGATCAGCCACCACGCGGTCGGGGTCGATGACCAGCCCGTAGCGTTCACCGATGTCCCGAATGCGGCGCGGCAGGTCGCGCCGGCGCGCAGGATCATCCAGCCCCAAGGCGATATTCTCGGCCACGGTCAGCGACTCGAACAGGCTGAAATGCTGGAACACAACCCCGATTCCCGCCGCGCGTGCCGCTGCGGGCGAAGGGATGGCCCGTGCCTTGCCGTCAATTTCAATCAGGCCCGAATCCGGCGCGACAAGCCCGTAAATCACCTTGATCAGCGTGGATTTTCCCGCGCCATTCTCGCCCAGAAGCGCCAGAATTTCCCCCGCGCGAACATCCAGCGACACATCATCATTCGCCAGACAGCCCGGATACTGTTTGGACACGCCCGACACGCGCAAACGCGCAGGCCGGGTGTTGCCTTTTGCATCATCAGACGAAGGGGGTATATATGCGTTCATAACAACACCGGATCACGGGTTTCGCGGACCTGTCCAGCCAAAGGCAGCTGTGCGTGCCCTGCCCGCATGGTTTGCATTCGACTTGGGCGGGATGGTGCCCAAATGCCCGAAAACCGGGCATTGTCTAGTTTGTTGTCAACAGCCCGACCAGCGTTTGCGCCAGCATATCGGGCGCGGCCAGCATGGGCGCATGTCCGCAGTCCAACCGCCGCAGGCGCGCGCCCGGCCATGCGGCGCACATGGCATCCTGAACCGCCGGCACAACGGACCGGTCAGCGCCGCAGCGGAGATAGCTGCGCGGCACACGCCCAGCATTCGCGGCAGTGTGGACCACGCGCGGGGCGCGCACGGCTTCGCCTTGAAGTGTCAGGCGCATGGCAGCACTGCGCGCAGCGTCAGGGGGGCAGTCATGATAAAATATGCGGATAGCTGCATCTTGCGGCACCGATGACCCGCCCCGTTCCATGTGCAAAAACGCCCCTATGCCAATGGCCGCCGGGTCCGTGGCGACGAACGGCGCCACCATTTCGGGAAATGTTACCCCCGATGGCAGCATCATCCCCGCAACATAGATAAGCTGCGCCACCTTGTCGGGGTGGTTTTCGGCCAGTTGCGTGGCCAGCACGCCTGCGCCGCTATGGGCCACAATATGCACGGGCGCGGCTGCCGCCAGAAGGGCCGCGCGCGCATGCGCCACATGATCCGCAAAATTCACGGCGCCCGGCGCGCGCCCGTCCGCGCCGTTTCCCGGCAGATCAAGCGCAATCGCGTCAAAACCCGCGGCCTGCAGCGGCGCAATCTGGCTGTCCCAGACCCACGCGCCTTGCCATGCGCCATGCAGCAGCATGACCGGCGTTCCAAGGGGTTTACGCATAGGTGCGCGCATACATTTCGCGCAAATGCCCTTCCACTGTTGTGGGGGCATAGCGGGGCGGGTCAGTTTCGCTGGCACATCCCGGCAGGCAGGTAACCGGTTCATCCGGGTTGCCCGAGAAGAAGAACGGAACCGAATAGCGTTCCCGCCCCGACAGGTTCACCACCCGGTGCAACGTGGAACGGTAGCGGTCATTCGTCCAGCGTGCAATCATGTCGCCCAGATTCACAATGTAGCTGTCCGGCACGGGCGGCGCATCCACCCAGCCCGCTGTTTCATCCCAGACCTGCAAACCGCCCACATCATCTTGCATCAGCAAGGTCAGCGCGCCCCAGTCGGTATGCGCCCCGCAGCCCTTTTCACCGGGCAAGGGGTTGGCCGGTTGCGGGGGGTAGTGAATCAGGCGCAGATTGGCCATGGGGGACTGGCAGAATGGCGCAAAGTGATCTTGTGGCAACTCCAGCGACAGCGCCAGCCCCTGCATTAGCCGCGCACCCAGAACCTGCATTTCGTCAAAATAGCGTTCCATGACGGCGCGAAACTGGTCCATCCCTTCGGGCCATTGGTTGGGGCCATGGTTGAACTTGCCCGCAATAACGCGCGGGTCATCAAGGGGCAGATCCTCGCCTGAATAGAAGCTTTCCTTCAGGTCCGGCGGCGCGCCTGCTTCCAGTGTCTGGCCGCGCATGGGTTCATAGCCACGGTTGCAAATACTGTTCGCCATGCTGATGGCCGTCTTGCGTGCCAGCGGCTGGTCAAAGAACGCGGCCGCCTGTTCCAGCACACTGGCGCGCAGGTCCGCGTCAATTCCGTGGCCGGTCAGATACATGAAGCCCTTGTCCTGACAGGCTGCGCGAATGGCGCGCCCAACACGCGCGCGGGTGGCGGGGTCATCACTGGCAAGGCCGCTGATATCGACGATGGGAAGTGCCGGTGTTTTGTCGTGCATGGCATGATCCTTTTGCAAAAATGGGGTCAGGCGTGTTGAACGCGCGCGCTGGCGCGCTGGTGGTCACGGCGCAATGCGGCAATGTCGAACCCCGGTATCTGGCCATCCCAGACCGTCCAGCGTCCGGCAATCATAACCCTGTCGGCACGGTGCGCCCCGCAATTGACCAAGGCCGCAATCGGGTCGCCATGACCGGAAAACCGCAATTCATCCAGTGTGAAACAGGCCAGATCAGCCGCCATCCCCACCGCGATACGCCCTAGATCGTCCCCGCGCCCGATACAGGCAGCCGACCCTTCGGTGGCCCAACGCAGCGCGTCCAGATGGGTGACAGCGGACACCCCGTAATGATGGCGCTGCAGCAGAAATGCCTGCCGCACTTCCTGCATCAGGTTGGAACTGTCCTGCGCGGCGGACCCGTCCACCCCAAGGCCCACAGTCACGCCCGCCGCTTCCAGTTCGCACACCCGGCAATGCCCTGAATGGATGATCATGTTGGAACAGGGGCAATGCGTGACGCAGGTTCCCGCGCGGGCCAGCCGCGCAATGTCGGGGTCAGAAAAATGCACGCCATGTGCCAGCCACACATCCGAACCCAGCCAGCCGGTTTCATCCAGATAATCAAGTGGGCGCATCCCGAAGGTTTCCAGACACCAGGCTTCCTCGTCGCGGGTTTCGGCCAGATGGGTGTGCAGCCGTGCAGTATGCCTGCGCGCCAGATCGGCCGAGGCCGTCATCAGATCGCGCGTGACAGAAAACGGCGAACAGGGGGCCAGCGCAATCTGGATTTGCGCACCATGGGACGCGTCATGATAGGTGGACAGCAGCCTTTCGCTGTCGGCAAGAATGTCGTCACGGTCCTGCACCACACTGTCAGGGGGCAGGCCGCCATCCTTGGCCGACAGGTTCATCGACCCGCGCGTGAACACACCTCGCATGCCAAGCGCGCGCGCTTCATTCACTTCAATGTCGATGCCGTGTTCGCACCCTTTGGGGAAAACATAGTGATGGTCGGTCGTGGTGGTGCAGCCCGACAGCATAAGTTCGGCCAGCGCTACGCGCATTCCCAGCGCCAGATCTTCCGGTGTCATACGCGCCCAGACCGGATACAGGGCTTGCAACCATGGGAACAGTTCCCGGTTCAATGCGGGCGGAAACGCACGCGTCAAGGTCTGGTAGAAATGGTGATGTGTGTTGATCAGACCGGGAATAACCACATGGTCTGACATGTCCACCACCTGATCAACCGGTGTTTGCGGCATGCCGCCTGCGCGCACCAGTTCGGTAATGCGCCCGTCGTCAACCACCACGCCCCCACCCGCATCAGCGGCCAGAATGGCAAGGGGGTTCTTTAACCAGATCCTCATATTTGCAGGCCCTTTTCTGGTGGCAGGGGGCAGGCGCGGGGTCAAAGCCCGTTCCAGAACCCGTGATGGACAAGCGCGCTTTCGTCAGACAGCAGCGGACCAAGAACTTCAACGCGGCGTTGCCCTGAAGCGAACACCTGCACGCATGGCAGATCCATGGTCAGGTTCTCGGGGTCGGGGCCAATAAGGTCTTTCAGCGCGCTTTCGCTCAGGCCATGCACCACACGTCCCACCCCCGCCCAGTAGACCGATCCCGAACACATCGCGCAGGGTTCCGCAGAGGTGTACATGGTGCAGTCTGACAGGAATTCCGCACTGTAGCGTTTTGAGGCTTCGGTCATCAGGTTACGCTCTGCATGGCCGGTGCGGTCCGATTGGGTGGCGCAGGTGTTCATCGCTTCCAGAAGAACCGCCCCGTCAGGCCCTGCCAGCAGCGCGCCAAAAGGGTGGTCGCCGCGCGCGCGCGATTGCTGCGCAAGATCAATGGTGCGGCGCAGAAGCTGCAGGTCAGTTTCGGTTGGGGGACTGGGGGGCGCTGACATGGCAATGGTCCTTTCAAGGGCGACTCGGGCCTATGGGTTCAGGGTCAGATTCGGTGCAAAAAACGCAACACTGTTCCTGTGCGCAACACAGCGCTTCTGCGGCCAGCGCCCGAAATCTGTGCACAAACCCGCAAATCTGACTGAATTTTCGCCGTTTTGCCCTGCGCCCCTGCCCGCCTGTCAGTTTTTTCTGCATTGCCGCGCGAAGCTGCCGCAATTTGGTCTTGTCGCCAGGTAGAAGCGGTCAGGACAACACAGTGTTCGGGACATTGCCAGCGGCGGGAAACCAACCCGGGGTTACACCCATGATCGCTTCGTGCCGAACTGTCATATTGCCAAGCTTTCTTCATGTTGCACACGGCGGCAGTGCTTGCGCCTGCCATCTGCCCAGAACAAGGACCAGCCCATGAAACCTTCTGCTTCCACCAAATCTGTCAAACATGCTTTGTATTCTGTTGGCCTTGCCTTGGGCCTTGGCGCGTCGGCGGCCAGCGCGGCCGACCCTGTCACATTCCAGCTGGACTGGCTGCCCGGTGGTGACAAAGCGCCCATCTATGTGTGTGTGCATCAGGGCATTTGCGCCGACCACGGGCTTGATGTGACCATCAATGGCGGGCGCGGATCATCCGAGGCGATTACATTTCTGGCAACCGGCCGCGCCGATATTGGCACTGGCGGGATAGAGGCGCTGATGGCGGCAATTGCCAATGATCAGGTGCCCGTCAAGGCGGTTGCGTCTGTCTATACGCGCGCGCCCCATGCGTTCTATACGCTGAAATCGTCGGGCATCGACACATTGGAAGGGGTGGCTGGCAAACATATTGTCACATCGCCCTTCACATCGTCGAACGTGTTTTTGCCACTGGTCTTGCAGGAACTTGGCCTGAGCGAGGATGATATTGAGCTGACCCGCGCAGACCCTGGCGCGCTGGGGCCCATGTTGATGACAGGCTCTGCCGATGTCATGATCGCATGGATGACCGATGTGACCCGCTACAGCAATCAGGCCGCGGCGGCGGGCCATGAACTGAACATCATGCCATGGTCAACCGGCGGGCTGGACCTGTATGGGCTGGTCCTGATTGCGGCAGATAAGTTCATGGAAGAACGCCCCGAAGTGGCGCAGCGCTTCATTGACGCCTATCGCCAGTCGGTCCGGTTTACCTATGAAAACCCCGAACTGGCCGCGGAATCCGTGGCGGCCATGGTGCCCGAACTGGAAATGGAAAATGTCGTGGGGTCCGTGCGGGACATGCTGGTTCTGGCCTTCAATGAAGTGACCGAAGCCGACGGCCAGGGTGCATTGACGCCCGAACGGCTGGCCCAGACATGGGAATGGGTATCGCAGGCGCAGGAACTGGCCCCTGATGCGCTGGACCCTGAAACCATCGTTGACCGCCGCTTCCTGCCCGGAAACTAAGGCATGACGGGGCAAGAACCGGCCAGTATTCGCTTTTCAGGGGTTGGACAGGTTTTCGAAACCGACTCTGGCCCGCTGGAAGCCTTGCGCGGGGTGGATTTTACAGTTGCGCGGCATGAATTTGTTGCCGTGCTTGGCCCCTCGGGCTGTGGAAAATCGACATTGCTGCGCATCATCGCGGGGTTGATTGCGCCCACCTCGGGCACAGTGTCGGTGTTTGACGTGCCCGTGACCCGCCCGCGCGATGATATTGGCATTGTGTTCCAGAAACCCACCCTGCTGCCATGGGCCAATGTGGAAGATAACGTGGTGTTTCCCGCCCGGCACAAAACCGGCCGCGTCAGCCGCGCGGACCGCGAAAAAGCCCGCGAGATACTGGCCACAGTGGGACTTGCCGGTTTTGAAAAGCGCCTGCCCGACGAATTGTCGGGCGGGATGCAACAGCGCGTGGGAATTGCCCGCGCGTTGCTGATGGACCCTGACATCTTGCTGATGGACGAACCCTTTTCAGCGCTGGATGCGCTGACCCGCGAAGAAATGGGCTTTGAATTGCTGCGCCTGTGGGAAGCGCGGCCAAAAACCGTGCTGTTCATCACCCATTCCATAAGCGAGGCCGTGTTGCTGGCCGACCGTGTGCTGGTGATGGGGGCGCGTCCGGGCACGATTGTTGATGACAGCCCCGTTCCCCTGCCGCGCCCGCGCGGAATAGAAACCACAAAAAACAAGGTGATGCATGACTTTGCAGGACACCTCCGCAGCCTCCTCCTCAAGCGGGCAGCGTAGCATGAAACAGCCGTTGGGCCGCAAGATCAGCCGGGTATTGTTGCGCGTGCCGGGGGTTTTGCCCGCATTGACCTTCGTTTTGATCCTTGCTGTGTGGGAACTGTCGGTGATGGTATTTTCCATACCGTCCTATGTGTTGCCCGCCCCGTCGCGGATAGCGACCGGGTTTGATGCCGTGTCCACCCATCGCTGGTTCCAGCATATCTGGGCCACATTGCGGGTGGCACTTATCGGGTATGGCATTTCCATCATCGTGGCCCTGCCGCTTGCCATTGCGCTGACCCGGTCTGAACTTGTGAACAAGGCGCTGTATCCGATTCTGGTGGTCATCCAGTCCACGCCGGTTGTGGCCATTGCGCCCATCATCATTGTCGTTCTGGGCGCAGGCGATGCGCCGCGCGTGGTCATCACCTTCCTGATTGCATTTTTCCCGCTGGTGGTCAGCACAGCAACCGGATTGCTGGCCACCCCGCGCGAATTGATCGAACTGTCAAAATCCCTGCGCGCGCCAGTGTGGCGGGAAATCACGCAAATTCGCCTGCCCTTTGCCATTCCCTATGTGTTTTCGGCGCTGAAAATTTCCATCACGCTGGCAATTGTGGGTGCGGTGGTGGCCGAGTTTGTGGCCGCCGACAAGGGGCTTGGCTTCTTCATCCAGTTTTCGACATCCATGTTCCGCCTGCCCGAAGCATGGGCGGGGCTGGGAATTCTGGTGCTGCTGTCGCTGTCGCTGTTTCAGGCGGTGTCACTGGTGCAGCGGCTGTTCTTTCCCTGGTCGCTGCCAAAGAAACTGCTATGACAGATTTCCTGATCACCAATATTGACCATGGCCTGACGGGCGCGGACGTTGGCCCGCAGGCGCGGTTTTCGGGCGCGTTGCGGGTGCGCGGCGGGCGCATTGCCGCCATGGGCGCGCTGACCCCCGACCCGGCCGAGCGTGTGATAGACGCGCGCGGTGCCGTGGTGTGTCCGGGCATGATAAACACCCATCACCACCTGTTCCAATCCGTGCTGAAAGCGGTGCCCGCGGGCATGAACACCCCGCTTGACCCGTGGTTAATGCATGTCCCCTTCACCTGGTGGCCGCATCTGGATGAACGCGCATTTCGCACCGCTGCCACCATTGGCATGGCCGAACTGGCGCTTTCAGGCGTCACAACGGTGTGTGACCACCATTACATCTATTCCGACCGCTATGCGTTCGACCCCAATGAAATCCTGTTTGATGTGGCGGCACGTTTTGGATTGCGCTTCGTGCTGGCGCGCGGTGGCGGCACGAAGGGGCGCGTGTTTTCAGACCCGTCAGTTCCCCCGGTCCCTGTTGAACCTTTGGATAAATATCTGGACGCTGTGCTGTCCGCCGCCAGCCGCTGGCATGACCCCGCCCCTGACGCGATGACCCGCGTTGTGATGGGGCCGAATACGCCCATATTCAACTTTGCGGCTGGCGAATTGCGCGAACTGGCCCAAACCGCGCGGGCGGCGGGGTTGCGGTTGCATGCGCATTTGTCGGAAAACCACGCTTATGTCGATTATACGCTGGCGCAATACGGCCAGCGGCCCGTGCCATGGCTGGCGGGCCAGGACATGCTGGGGCCGGATGTGTGGTTTGCCCATCTGGTGGAAATTGACGCGGCGGAAATAGCGCTTCTGGCACAAACCGGCACGGGCATGGCCCATTGCCCGCAAGCCAATGCGCGGCTTGGGTCCGGTGTGGCCCCTGCCGATGCGCTGCATGATGCGGGCGGGGTTGTGTCGCTGGCTGTGGACGGGGCGGGCGCGAATGAAGCCGCCGACATGGGGTCCGCACTTTATGCCGCGTTCTGCCTGCACCGCGCGACCAAAGGGGCCACAGCCCTTGCGGCGGAAACGGTGCTGCACTGGGCGACCATGGGCGGGGCGCGGGTGCTGGGCATGGGCGCCATTGGCCAGCTTGCGCCCGGTATGGCCGCTGATATTGCCATCATCGACATTTCCGCACCGCGCTATATGGGTCAGCATGATGCGACCATTGGCCCCGTCATTTCCGGCGGCGGGCTGCATATCCGGCACAGTTTCGTTGCAGGGCGCGACATTGTGCGCGACGGCGCAATCGCCGGGCTGGACCTTGCCGCATTGTCGCAGGACGCGCGTGCCGTCACCCGCGACCTGATCACACGCCAAACAGGAGGATATGCGCCACAACGGGCCTGCGCCGCCCCAGTGTAATGCACCCGCGCGGCGCTGCCCTGCCCGCGCGTGATCTGCTTCAAACCCGGAGTAGAAGCTGTCAGCGCCCGCGCGGCGCAGGTCATTGCTCCAATACCCCCCTTGCTGCCCTGCCGGTTCGTGCAGGGCCGGAAACTGGAGAAAAGACATGAACACCCCATCAGCAACCGGATATGGACTGGCCGAACTGGACAAGGAAACCCGCATTGGCGGCACTGGAATAGAAGTGCAGCGCGACATTCCCCAGATCGACATGAGCGATTTTTTCAACCGCCGCGCGGAAATTGCAGATGCCCTGTGGGATGCGGCAACGGGTATCGGGTTCTTTCAACTGACCAACCATGCCATCCCCCAAACGCTGATCGATGAAGCCTTTGACCTGAGCGAGGCATTCTTCGACCTGCCTGCGGATGTGAAGGCGCAATATCCGCTGGCACCGGGCACCAATGCTGGCTGGGAATTCAAGGAACAGGTCCGCCCGTCCACTGGCACGGCAGACAACAAGGAAAGCTATCAGATTACCCTGCCGCGCATGTCGAAACTGTGGCCCACAGGCGAAGAACTGGCCGGGTTCAAGGCCACCATGCTGGAATTTGAACGGGCAAACTGGGCGCTTGGCATGAAAGTGTTGTCCTGCTTTGCGGACAAGCTGGGGTTCCAGACAGATTTCTTCACCCAAGCCCATGACCCGCTGCGCGCGCAGTATCAGTCCACCTTGCGGTTGATCCATTATCTGGGCATGGAAGATGCCAAGCCTGAAGATTTCAAGTTCTGGCGCGCGGGCGCGCATACGGATTTTGATTGCCTGACCTTGCTGCACCAGCGCCCCGGACAGGGCGGGTTGCAATTGTGCCCCGGCAAGGATTCCAACGGCCGCGCCATTGCCTGGACGGATGTGCCCCCCCTGCCCGGTGTGATTACCTGCAATATCGGCGACATGCTGATGCGGTGGTCCGATGACAAATTGCTGTCCAACCTGCACCGTGTGCGTATGCCAAAACCCGAAGAATACCTTGGCCCGCGCTATTCCATGGCGTTCTTCTGTCAGGCCAACACCGATGCGGTTCTGGAAGGACCAGAGCGCAAATATGACCCCATGACCGCGCATGACTATATCCAGATGCGACTGGGCGCGAATTTCAGCAAAAAGTAGCTGTGGCGAGATTGTCAGGTGGCGCGGTTATTCCGCGCCACGCTGCCACGCCCCGCGTCAGACTGTCATGCAAACGGTTTTCGTTTCCAGATAGTTTTCCAGCCCTTGAGGCCCGTTTTCGGTGCCCCAGCCGGATATGCCATGCCCGCCTTTGGGCAATTCCGGTGAAAAATAGCTGTGGCAATTCACCCAGACGGTGCCCGCGCGTATGTCAGCCGCCATGCGATGCGCCGCTGACAGGTTTTGCGTCCAGACACTGGCGGCCAGACCATACTGGGTATCATTGGCCATCTGCAGCGCGTCCTGCGCTGTATCAAAGGGGGTAATGGCCACCACTGGCCCGAACACCTCATCGCGCATAAGGCGCATGTCAGGGCGCACATCGGCCACCACTGTGGGTTGGAAAAACGCATCGCCCTGCGGGGCAATGCCGCCCCCTGTCAGCACTTGCGCGCCATCGGCGCGGGCATCGGTGACAAACCCCGCGACATGGGCGGCATGGCGGGCATGAACAAGCGGCCCAAGGTCCGACGCGGCGTCCAGCCCATGCCCCAGCCGCAGGCTTCGCGCCTGTGCGACCAGCGCATCGGCGAAGCGGTCGTAAATGCTGCGATGCACATAAACCCGCGACCCCGCCACGCAAACCTGTCCGCAATTTCCGAAAATGCCCCGTGCCACACCGGGCACCGCCAGTGACAAATCAGCATCGGCCATGACCACCGCCGGGGATTTGCCGCCCAATTCCAGCGTCAGTTTCTTCAGGTTCCCGCGTGCGGCCCCCAGCAGCACACGCCCAGTTTGCGTGGACCCCGTGAAACTGACCTTGGCCACATCCGCATGTGCGGCCAGGGCCGCGCCCACGTCATGGCCAAACCCCGTCAGCACATTCACCACGCCCGCAGGCAGGCCCGCACGCTGCAAAATATCTGCCAGCATCAGCGCGGTCAGGGGTGTTTCCTCGGCGGGTTTCAGAACCACGGTGCATCCCGCAGCCAAGGCAGGCGCAAGTTTCATGGCGGCCATCAGCAGCGGCGAATTCCACGGCACAATCGCCGCGACCACACCCACAGGTTCGCGCAGCGTAAACGCGCTCACGCGCTTGCCCGCAGGTTGATAAGTGATCGAAGGTGTGATGGTTTGCCCCATGATTTTGGTGGCAAACCCTGCATAATAGCGAAACTGCCCGATGGCGCCGGGGATTTCCCCCATCAGGCCCGTGCGAAGGGTTTTGCCCTGATCCAGTGTTTCCACTTCGGCCAGTGCCTCGGCGCTGTGTTCGATCAGATCGGCAATGCGCCACAACAACGCGCCGCGCGCCGCCGGGGTCATACCCGCCCAATCGGGGCGCGTCAGGGCTGTGCGCGCTGCGGACACGGCGGCATCGGCATCCGCTTTGGTGGCGCGCGCCACGTCAGCAAGGGGCGCGCCGGTGGCGGGGTCATATGTGGTGAAATACCCCCCTTGCGGGGTCACCCAATCGCCCCCGATCCACAGTTTCCTGGGGGTGTCCGCCAAAAATGCGCGCGCGGCGTCTGTTGTCACAGGTGGGGTTGAAACTGTCATGTGGGCCTTTCCGCGCGCAGCCTAGCGCGCGCTTGTTGCGCGCCGTGCAAAATGGACTGATAGCCCGTGCAGCGGCATATGTTCCCTTCAAGCGCGGTGATAAGTGCGGCGTCATCTGTGTTCGCCCCTGCCCCCAATGCCCCCGCCAGCGCGATGGTGACCCCCGCCGCGCAATACCCGCATTGAAAGCTGTTGGCCTGTGCCAACGCCTCCAGCACGGGCGCAAAACGGGGGTCTGCGCGCACCCCTTCAATAGTGTCTATGCGCCGACCGGCAACCTGCCATGCCATCAGCAGGCACGCATTCACTGCCACCCCGTCCAGCAGCACCATGCACGCGCCACACCGCCCGACGCCACAGGCCAGCTTGGTGCCGGTCAGTCCCAAATCTTCGCGCAGAATGGTGACAAGCGGGCGGTCGGGGGCACAGTCCAGCGCGGTTTCCTGCCCGTTCAGTATGAATGCAACATGGATCATGTCCGCCCTTCCAGCATGTTCAGGATTGTTTCGGGCGCAAAGGGCGTGGTTGCGGGCCAGCGCCCCAGCGCGGCCCCCACGGCATTGGCGATGGCCGCTGTCACGGCGCCAATGCCCAATTCGCCCACCCCGCGCGGGCCAAGCGTGTCATCCGCGTCCAGCCCTTCCAGCGCAGTGACATGAAACTGTGCAGGCACATCGCGGATACCCGGCAGGATATAGCTGTCAAGATTGCGGGTTATCATATGCCCGCCGCTGATCAGGGTGTCTTCGCTTAGCGTCATGCCAAGCCCCTGCACCACCCCGCCTTCGATCTGGCCAAGATAGGCCGAAAGGTCGATCACCGGACCGGCGGCAGTGTGCATTTCCAGGTCCGTCACCCGCACCATTCCCGCGATGCGGTCAATGCTTACCCGCGCCAGTGTCGCCCCAAAACAATGCACAAACCGCGCATTGCCGCGCGTGTAGTGTGTTTTGGGAAAGTCAAACGCAGTGGTTTCAACGGGCAGCCGGTCGCGGCCCAGATGCGCGGCCAGTTGCGTGAAATCCAGCACTGGCGGGGTGGCGCTGTTTTGCGCGATATGCGCGACGCCGCCAGCCACAATGCGCAGCTTGTCAGCGGGGGTGCCCAGAATACTGGCAGCGGCGTCCAGTAGTTTTTGCGCCAGCGCGGGGGCGGTGCGTGCGCCGATCTGCCACGCGACAAACCCCCCGCGCGATGCCGATGTGGACCCCGAATCGGGGCTGTGCGCGGTGTCGCCAACAATGGCGCGCACATCTGACCGCGCACAGCCCAGATGGGTGGCAACGGCCGCTTGTAGTGCGGGCAACAGCCCCTGCCCCATTTCATCCAGTCCGCAGGCCACTTCGATCATGCCATCTTCTGCCAGTGACAGCCGCCCTTCGGCGCTGTCATGGGGCAAGGACCCCAGCCCGTTCCCTTGATAGTTCAGCGCCATGCCGGTTGCGCGGATGTCATGCGCGGTGGCGCTGACAGGGTGCCACAGTGCACTTGCCGCCGCTGCCTGCACCATTTCGTGCAGACGTTCAGACCCTGCCACTACATGGCCCAGATACCCCGGACTGCCCGGCACGCGCAGGTTGCGCCGCCGCATTTGCGCAGGGTCCAGCCCGCAAGCAGCGGCCAGCCTGTCAATCTGGCATTCAATCGCAAACGTCATCTGGTTGGCCCCGAACCCGCGAAACGCCCCGCCGGTGCCGTTATTGGTGTACACAAGCTGGCCGTGGCTGGTGACATGGGCAATGCGGTAAGGGCCAGCGGCATGTTCCATCGCCGTTTCCACCACGGCGGGCGAGAGCGAGGCATAGGCCCCGCAATCGGCCAGCAAGCGTACCTCCTGCGCCAGCAGGTGGCCGGCTGCATCGCAGGCGGTGCGCATGGCAATGCGCATCGGGTTGCGCTTGACGCCCGCCAGTGTTGACTCCGCGCGCGACAGCTGCAACCGCACGGCGCGGCCTGCCTTGATCGCCAGCAAGGCCAGCGCGGGTTGCACGGTCAGTTCATCCTTGCCGCCGAACCCGCCGCCTGTTGGGCTGGTGATGACGCGTATTTTGGTTTCGGGCAGGGCCAGAATGCGGGCCAGTTGTTCGCGGTCGCGCGCCCCGTGCTGCCCACCCACAGCGACAACCACCCCCCCGTCAGGGGTGGGCGCGCACCACCCCCCTTCGGTTTCCATGAAGGCATGCATCTGGCGGGGCGTGACATAGGTTTCTTCCACCACATGCGCGGCGGCGGCAAATGCGGCTGCCGGGTCGCCCCGGTCCAGACGGAATTCTGCAACCAGATTGCCGCCTTCGTGCAGCGCAGGGCTGGCGGGGTCCAGTGCTTCGGCGGGGTCGGTCACGGCTGGCAGGTCGGCATAGTCCACGATGATGGCGGCCAATGCGGCATCGGCAGTGTCCGCATCAACTGCGGCCACAGCGGCCACGGCATCCCCCTGATAACGCACAATATCTGCACATAGTGCGGGCTGGTCCTGCCGCATGATCCCGAACCCGTTCAGCCCCGCAATATCGGCATGGGTAACAACAGCATACACCCCCGCCATTGCCTGCGCGGCGTGTGTGTCAATGGACAGGATGCGCGCATGGGGGCGGCCTGCGCGCAAAATGCGCCCCACCAGCATGTCGGGGGCGCGCAGATCGGTCAGATAGCCTGCATCCCCTGCCACCTTGGCGGGCATGTCAGGGCGCATATGCCAGTCAGGCGATGCAGGGTCGCGCGCCAGCGGGCGCAAGCCCGCAGGGGGCACGCTCTTTGGCAAGGGCGACTGCGCCGTTGTTGCCTGCGGCCCCTGCGAAAGGCCCAGCCCGGCAACCAGTGCACCCGCCCCCACATGTTTGCGATACGCGCCCGACCGAAACGCGCAATCGGGGGCGTCAATCTCATTTTCCAACAGGGTGCGCAGTGTGGGCATATCCGCGCCCTTGTCCAGTGCCGTGGCGGATGCTGTCAGCACCTGCGGGCGAACAGCCCCGCCGCCTGCCGCCAATCTGGTGCCATATGTGGGGCGTATAACCCCCGCAACCGCGATGATGGACGGGGTGAAGGCCGCGCGCAGCCCGACCTTGCGCCAGCACCAGCGCGCGTTACGGGCCTGAACGGGGACATCCAGCCACAGCACCAGCCCCGCAGGCGCGGCCAGCCATTGCGCCAGCGGTATGTCAAACTGCCCTGCTTGCGTGGCATGACCGACCCGCGCGCCAAGCGCCAGCAACGCTGGCAGCAAACACCCGTTGCCCCAGCCCACCTGCCCGCCAAGGGTGGCCAGCCTGCGCACGGGGGGGGCGGCCACATCGCGCAGCGCGCGCGCCAGAAGTGGCAGGTGCGCGGCAACAAGCGCGCTGTGCTCCAGCGCGTCAAGGGTGACTGTGGCCCCGATGCGCAGGCAATCCCCTTCGGTCATATGGACCGTATCCAGCCCAAGCGCCCCAAGGGTGACCAACATATCCGGCCGCGCCTTGCCCTGTGACCAGTCCACCTGAAATGCGCTGCCCCCCGCCACGGCACGCGCGCCCGGTTCGCGCAGCGCGGCCAATGCGTCAGACAGTGTGGCGGGATGAAGGATATGCATGATTACGCCGCCCCCGTTGTGCCAAAGCGCAGGCCCTTTTCCTTCAGCCAGCGCCGATAGGCGATGGACGAACTGTCCGCGCGTGTGGGCGTTTCGCGGCGCGGTTCCAGCGGCAGGCACAGTGGGCGCTGGTTTTCCACGATGATGCGGTCCTGCAGGAATATGACCTGTTCGAACCGCAACAATTCAGTCTGCGCGCTGCGGTCATCCACCAGCCACATCAACGGAATGGCGCGGCACAGCGCCTCCTCCATCGGTTGGATGAACAGCGCAATCGCATCCAGCCGGTCCGGCGCTGACGGGCAAACGCGGTATAGCATAACTGTAAACGGCGTAGGCACACGGTAGGTCAGGCGCACAAAATCCCCTGCGGATTCCGTGGCTGCAATCCGCGTCTGGAAGAAGGTGCAGTTGGTGGCCCACACCTCGTCTACATCGCGGCGGATTTCGCTGTCATAGCGGGGCACTTCAGTATGGGGTTCTGACCCCAGAATGTCTGTATGCACAAAGGGGAAATGCGCCATGTCCAGAAAATTTTCGACCACGCGCAAGCCTGATGCGCGCATGGTGACCCAGCCGCAGGGCACAAAGCGGCGGTCGCTTTCATGCGCTTCGGCAATGTCGAACAATTCCGTGGCGGGCGTTCCGAATGTCGCAAAGACCAACCCCCATTTCTGGCGTGTCGCCAGCACTGCGCCTGTATCGCTGCGCCGCACCACTGGCCCGTTTGCGCCAGCGGAAATTTCGATCTCCTGCCCCAGAAGCCGCGTGACATGCGGCGACACAGGCAGGCTGGCCACTGCATACCATTGGTTCAGGGCCACAGGGTCCGTTGTCAGTGCCATGACTGCCCCCTTTTGGCGCGATACTGCGCCATATGTTTTGCCAGAACCTGCATGTTATGCCCCCTGCGTATCGGTCCATTGCACAGACGGGTTTTGCGCCAGCCATGCCGCGCGGCGGGCAAACAGGTCGGGGGCCACTTCATGAATGCGGGCCAGTATCGCGGTCATGTCGCCGGTTTGCAGCTGGCCATCCTCGACCACAATTGCGCCATCTACCATTGTCAGCGCCACATCGGACCCCCGCACAGCATGAACGATATTATGTTGCAGGTTGAACCACGGCCCATCAGGGAAAAACGGGGTCATGCGCGGCGTGTCCTTGCGCAGGGCAATCAGGTCGGCGCGTTTTCCGGGTTCAAGTGATCCGATAACATGGTCCAGCCCCAAAGCGCGTGCGCCGCCGATTGTGGCCATGCGCAGGCATTCCCAACTGTCCATCGCGGCCGCATCCCGGTGGCGCAGCTTGCCCAGAAGGGACGCGGTTTTCATTTCCTCGAACATGTCGAAATTGTTGTTTTCCTTCTCGCCATCCGTGCCAAGGCCCACGGGCACACCGGCGGCAAGCATTTCGGCAATGGGGGCAATCCCTGATGCCAGCTTCATGTTCGAGACGGGGTTATGTGCCACCGCGACCGGGTGGCGCGAAATCAGGTCTATTTCCGCATCATCCAGCCAGACCGCATGCGCAATCAAACTGCGCGGGCATTCAAAAAAGCCCAGATCGGCCAGCACATGCATGGGCGCCTTGCCATAGCGGCGCTGGAATTCGGCCAGTTCAATTTCCGCTTCGCTGCAATGGGTATGAAAGCCGGTATTATGGCGTTTGGCCATGTCTATGGCGCGGGCCTGTCCGGCCTTATCGGCGTAAAACAAATGTTCCAGCCCGACCCAGACCTGCACGCGTCCATTCGCGCCCCCGTGCCAGGTTTCGATCAATGCCTCGTTCTGGTCCAGCCGGTCGAAATAGTCGTAATCGGGGTGTTCGCCCACATAGGGGACCGCCACCAGACGGTTGCCAAGCGCCTGCGCCGCCCGCGCAGACCCGTCCATGAAGCGCCACATGTCCAGAACTGTGGTGGTGCCCGACAGCAGCGATTCCGCATAGCACAGCCAGCTTGCGGCCTCTGCCTCATGGGGGCGCAACATGCGGTGCATGGGGTTGATATGCTGCGCCAGCCAGTCCCAGACGGGCAAATGTTCAGCCGTGCCGCGCAAAAACCCCGAATGGGCATGCGCATTGATCAGCCCCGGCATGATCACGCAATCGCCCATGTCGCGCAGGGGGGCAGCGGGATGGGCCGCGCATAAGTCCGCCTTGGTGCCGATGGCGCATAGTGTATTGCCGGAAATGGCAACCGCCCCATCCGCAATAACGCGGTTCTCGGGGTCCATGGTCACAATGGCGGCGGCAGACAGGATCAGATCAGGGTGTGTCATAGCGCATCCTTGATGAATGTTGCGGCGCGTTCGCCAATCATGGTGACGACCGCATGGGTGTTGCAGGACGGAATTTCCGGAATGACGGATGCATCCGCCACCCACAGCCCGCGCGCCCCGCGCAGGCGTAATTCAGGCGTGGTGACCGCGCCCGCATCACTGCCCATGCGCGCCGTGCCGCAGGGGTGAAAGAATGTCGAACACGCAAGGCGCATGAATTCCGCGCGCGCGGCTTGGTCAGCGTGCGCAAGCGGGGCCAGCGGGCCGTCTGTCAGTGCCCGCAAGGCCGGGCGTGACGCCAGATCCAGCACAAAATCAAGCCCGCGCATCAGGGCGGTCATGTCATCGGGGTGGGTCAGAAAACCGGGGGCCAAATGCAAGGGGGCGTCAGGGTCAGCAGATGTCAGCCGCATATACCCGCGACTTCTGGACCCCATAAGGCCCGGCGCAATGGCAAACACGCCGGTTTCGGGCAACCCGTAGCGCTGCACCACATCAGGGCCACCGCTGCGCCCGGCAATGGGGAAGGCATGCAGATCAGGGCGCGCAAGCCCCGCATCGGACCGCCAGTTCACGATTGCCCCGCCGCCATTGTCGCGCGGGGGCGGCAGGGTGTGGCGTGCCCGGAAATTGACCGCGCGCACCAAAGGATGATCTTGCAGGTTCTGGCCCAGTTCGGGCGCATCGATCACCTGCGCCACACCCAGCGCGCGCAAATCCTGCGCGCCGCCCACGCCAGACAGCATCAGCAAGCGCGGGGTTTCGAACGCGCCAGCGGCCAGCACAATGGCGTGCCGCGCGCTGACCACCTGCACCTGTCCCGCGCGCGCGATTTGCACAGCGGCGGCGCGCGCGCCTTGCCACTGAATGGCCAGGGCGCGGGTGTTTACCGCAATCGTCAGGTTGGGCGCGTCAAACACGGGGGCAAGATACCCGTCAACCGGACCAAAACGCCGCCCCGCATGGATGTTGAAATTCGACAGCGCGGCCCCTTCGTTTGAGGGGCCGTTCGCATCGTCTATGACCGGCAAACCCGCCTGATCTGCGGCTTCCATCAGCGCCAGCGCCAGCGGGTGGGGGGTGGCGGGGGGGGCCACTTTCAGCGGGCCGCCCTGCCCGCGCAACGCGCAATCATCGCCGCCCCCGTCTTCGCAGGCCCCGTCTTCGCCCGCCCAGTCTTCGCAGGCGCGAAAGGCGGGCAGACATTCCGCAAACCCCCAGCCTGTGCAGCCAAGGTCGCGCCAGCGGTCATAATCTGCAGGGTGGCCACGATACCACATCATCGCGTTGGTAGTGCCGCAGCCGCCCAGAACACGCCCCCGCGGGATTGGAATGCGCCGGTTCAGCGTGGCGGGGTGGGCGGCATAGTGATGGCCCCAGTCATGACGGCTGGCGCCAATCTGCATCCAGCGGGTGGGATCTTGCAGCATGGGGTCGCCGCGCCCGTCCCCGCCTGCTTCCAGCAGCAACACGTCATGGCCCGCATCGACCAGCCGCCGCGCCACCACCGCCCCGCCGGACCCGGACCCGACAATGATGATGTCAAACGCATCGGGGATATGGGGCGGGTCAAATGGCATCAGTTATGCTCTGACGGGCCCATAATGGTTATACCTTCGGTCGCTTCGACATGGCGCACGAAGATGTATTTGTCCTCTCGGCCGTCAGAATGTTTGCGCTTGATGCCGGGTTGCAGACCTGCGGCCACCTTGGCGACAACCAGATAGGGCACGTCTGCGGCCAGCCCTGCAGCGCAATGGGCGTCGAATTCGTCCAGGGTGCGGGCGGTATGGGCCTGCGCCACGCCCGCACCGCGGGCAATTGCGGCCAGATCTACGCGCCCGCGCGCCGTGTGGGTGGGGGGGCCGCCAATGGATTGGTAGCATTCATTGTCCCACACCACGATGAACAGATTGGCGGGTTGTTCATTGCCCAATGTGGCCAGAATGCCCAGATTGAACAACAGCCCCCCGTCGGTATCCAGGGAAATGACGCGCCGGTGCGGCAACCCTGCCGCCAGCCCGAAGGCCTGCGGTGTCACACAGCCCAGTTGCTGCTGGAACAGGGATGCGGTGCGCATATGCGGGGCGGCGTTATACCATTCATCCACACTGCCCCCCAAGGACAGGATGACAAGTTCATCTTTCAGGCGTGGCGCAAGGGCCTGCATGCAGGCGTAGCGTGTCATGGTCATCGCACCACCTCGCCACCCAGAACGACCGCACTGTGATAATAGGCGGAATAACTCCATTCATACGCATCAACGATGGCCTGTTCGATGCCCGTTTCCTCGCGGACAATGCGGTAGGGCATGCGCAGCGCCTGCATGACAGGTTCCATGGTTATGCCGTGGGGAATGGCCCACCAGTTATTCTCGCCCATCTCGCCGCGGTAGCTCATCAGCATGACAACGGGGATGCCCGCGCCAAGCCCCATCCGCGCCAGCGGTTCAACCGACGCGCGCAGGCCGGAATTTTCCATCACCAACACGGCGCGTTTGCCCGACAGGAACACACCCCCGCATATTGCAGCACCTTCGCCTTCATTCGTCACCGGGATGGTGCGCAACCCTGTGCTGGCGTCCATGGCGGGGTAAAGCGGGCGAAACAGCGAATCCGGCAGGTAGCAGGCCACCGATACCCCTGCCCGCTGCAGCCCGCGCAACACCGCATCCACGGCTGTCTGTTTCATCGCCATTGTCCCTTCATTGCGTAACTGCCTTTTGCCTTATGGATTTGTCGCCGGAATTACCGGCGGGTCAGGGCCAGTCTGGCAGGTGAAATCCTGGCCGAATAGTCCATCATTTTCGTCTTGGTTGTTGCGTCCTACGCAACACTAACCATCAGAGGCCAACGTATCGACAGCTTGGCCAAGCGCGGCACTCAGCGCGGTGGCGGCCTCCGACAGTTCTGCCTTCGGGCGCGCCATCAGCATCAGGCGGCGCAACCCGATACGGCGTTCATGCAGGGGCACAAACACCAGCGACCCCGCCGCAATTTCGCGTTCCGCGCCAAGGCGTGTTTGCATCACTGTTCCAAGCCCGCGTTCGGCCAGTTCAATCATCAGGGCAATGGAATTGGTGCGCCCACGGCGTGCAAAATCGACAAAGGCATCGCCCATCGCGGCCTCGACCGAGCGCCCCAGCGTCAGGCTGGAATCCGACAAGATGACCCGTTCGCCCGACAGGTCCGACAAGGTGGGGCCGGGGGTTATCGTTGTTAAACGGCTGCCGGGGGGCACCAGAACCCCCAGCGCCAGCCCCGCCATGGCGATTCTGCGCAGGTTGCGCGAGGGTTGCTGATCAAAACTCAGCGCCAGATCGGCGTCACCCGATGCCACCATCGCGCCCGCGTCTGCCGAACTGGTCACGCGCACATCAACGGCAATTTCAGGATTGCGCGCCCAGAACTGCGCCAGCACGCGCGGCAACAGACCGCGCGCGGCACTTTCGATCGACACAAGCGTGACTGTGCCGCGCCGCAACCCGCGCAAATCGGCAATGCCGGTGACCGCGCGGCCCAGCTCGACCGTGCTTTGGCCCAGATGATACAGCAGCATTTCCCCCGCCGAGGACAGGCGCAATTGCTGCCCGCCACGGTCAAACAACGGTGCGCGCAGATCATCTTCCAGCGCGCGAATGGACCGGCTGACCGAAGATGGCGTCATGTTCAGCGCCCGCGCCGCAGCACGGATGGACCCCAGCCGCGCGGTCAGCTGGAAGTGCTGCACGCGGGTTGAAACAAGTCCTAGTCGATGCAGGTCCATGATGCCTCAGTGATAATCCGGTATGCCCGGCATGGTGATAAAGCCGTCCAACTGCCGCACCCTGCGCGCCCATA
This sequence comes from Roseinatronobacter sp. NSM, assembly GCF_052379845.1. NCBI lineage: Bacteria > Pseudomonadati > Pseudomonadota > Alphaproteobacteria > Rhodobacterales > Paracoccaceae > Roseinatronobacter > Roseinatronobacter sp. NSM. Next base: position 91,061 of record NZ_JBQTCF010000008.1, read on the forward strand.
GTCGCAAGGCAGGGAAAGCGTCATGGTCAAGGTTGAAATCACGGCACAGCGCGAAGGCAGGAAACAGCGCGATATCGGCCACAGTTGCATGCCCCCCCGCAACAAAGCCCTGCCCCCTGAACCCCTGCGCGGTCATGTGATCTTCCAGCAGGCGCAACCCGTGGCGTGCAGCGTGGTTCAGCGCGCCCGCATCGCCTGCCGCGCCCAGCATGGCGACCGCGCGCGCCTGCGATGGGGCGGCCAGATCGCGCGCGCTGAAGAAAAGCCAGTCCTGCATTCGGGCCGCGCCCGTGTCATCAGACGGCAGAAACGCCGCGCCGCGCGGGCCAATGCGCGCCAGATGCAACAGGATGGCTTCTGTCTGGCACAGGATCAGCGTGTCGTGTTCCAGCACCGGCAAGCGGCCCAGCGGGTTCAGGGCCAGCATGTCATGGCCCAGATGCTCACGTCCCGGAAAGGCATCGACCGATCGCAGGTTCAGGGTTACCCCGGCCACCGACGCCATCAGTCGCACGCCGTAGCAGGCATCATCCAGATCATAATTCCATAAGATGGGGTTGGTCATTGTGCGGCCCCCGAAATGGTGGTTTCTGCCCGCCGCCGCAATGCGGCCGTTGCGGGCACCAATGCGGCCAGCGTGTCCGGCGCGCAGGGGCCTTGCACGCCAAGGTGGGCAATGCTTGTCGCGTCGTCCACAGGGTGCAACCCCACCACCAGCCGAACCGCGCCTTGTGTCAGTCGCATGACCGGCCCATCAACCACCACATCGCGCACGCCCCCCGCGCCGGGCAACCCGGCAGTGGCAAGCAGCTGTGTCAGCGCGGGCAAGGGCGCGTCAACTTGCAGGCTTCGCAGGGCGGTTACGTCTGTTTCGTCAACAGGCGCAGGGGCTGTCACGTCCAGCGGCGCAACCCAGATCATGCCAAGCGTTTCAGCGGCCTTGTAGCGGGCCACGCGGATGGTTGCAGGCACGTCCAGTTCAGGATGGGCGGGAATATAACGACACGCGGCCGTGCTGTCATATTCCCAGCCATGATACAGGCAGGCAATCCGGTCCCCGCGCACAAACCCGAAGCTTAGCTTCATGCCGCGATGGGGGCAGCGATCTTCCCATGCATAGGCGGTGCCCGCGCTGTCGCGCCACAGGACGATTTCAGCGCCGTTCCAGACAGTTCCGGCAGATGTGGCGGTCACAATGTCACGCGCAAGGGCAAGCGGCGTCCATTGGGCATAATCACTTGGCGGGTGCTGCATCGTCTACTCCGGGGGTTTGCGGCGGTTTTCTTGTCGGCGCACATCGCGCACAACGCAGGTTTGCGGCCCAAGGCTTAGCGCCATTTCAAACGCATCAACCAGCGCTTCGGGGCCGGTCAGTTGCACCAGCGCGCGCCCCGCATCCTGTGCAATCATCGTGTGGCTTAGCGATAGCCGCGCCGCCCGATGGGCCGCAAATTCAGCGAAGCTGGCCTGTGGCAGGTCCCCCAGAAATTCAAGGGTGACAGTGGTGTTCATCACGGTTTTCGTCCAATGCGCGGGGCAGGTTTACCCGCAGCTTTTGGCGCTGCATGCGGGCCGTCAAGTGTTGTGTTCTGCGCAACAACCCCCAAAAGCTGCGGGGCAGGAAATGTATGAAAATTGAGCGCCAGCGCATCAATAATGTGCAGTGGGCATATGGGCGCGCGGGCATAGCCCCTTCAATATTTGTCATGGGCCTGCGCCAGTTGACTTTGTGCGCCACGCCCGCGCAGGCTGAAGGCACCGGCGATCACAATCAAGGCTGATACAGATGACGGACAAGGCCGCATTGAACCAATGGTATTGTCTGGACCCGCTAGATGTTGTGCCACAAGGGGACAGCAAGAATATTCTTCTGGGCCAGCCGCTTGATATTCACCGCACAGCGCAGAATTTCGCGGTGCATGCCAATGGCCAGCCCGTCCGGCACATGCTGGGTTTTGGCCATCTTTGGGCAACGCTGGGCCGCCCTGATGCCGGACTGCCCGAAATTGCGGAGGCGACTGAGCCCGACCGGCGCCATGTGCCATGCGGCGGCGTAATGGTGCGCGCATCAGGCTTGCGCATTGTCGAGAATTTTCTGGACATGGCACATTTTCCGTTTGTGCATACGGACATTCTGGGGTCGGAACCCCATACAGAAGTGTTGCACTACGCGTGCGAAATCCGGCGTGATGTTGACGAAGTGTGGGCCACGGATTGCAAATTCGTGCAACCCAAAGCCGCCCTTTCGGCCACGGATGCGATTGACACGCGCTATATGTATCGTGTTGCGCGCCCGTTGGTGGTGATGCTGTATAAAACCTGCCCGTCAGACCCCGACCGCTGGGATGTGATCTGCCTGTTTGTGCAGCCCCTGGGGCCTGAGCTGTGCCGCGCCCATGCCATGATGTTTCTGATTGACAGCACGTCGGCCCAACGCGACCTGATCGGATTTCAGCAGGTCATATTTCTGCAAGACCGCATCATTCTGGAAAACCAGCGCCCACGGTTGTTGCCGCTGGAACCGCGTCTTGAAACGCCAACCCGCGCTGATGCGTCATCCATCGCGTATCGGCGCTGGCTGAAGGAAAAGGGCTTTGTCTACGGCACCACGCTTGGCCCGGCCGAAACGACAAGTGCCGCCTGGCGGTTCGGGGCCACGCTGGAACAATAGCGGCAGGGCTGTCGCGTCTTGTGCGCCACCCTTTAGCCGTGCTGCGCCGTAGCGCGCAAGGCGGGCAGCCCTACCCCCACGGCGTCAAACCCGCCATCAACGGCCACTGTCTGGCCGGTGACATAGCTGGCCTTGTCCGAGCACAGGAAGGTGATCACCTCGGCAATCTCGGATTCCTTGCCATAGCGGTTCAGGGGGATGGCATCATGATATGCGGCGCGAATTTCGGGCGAATGCACTGCCAGCGCCAGTTTTGTGTCCACAGGGCCGGGTGCCACGCAATTGGCGCGAATGCCCCATTCCCCCAGTTCCGCCGCCTGTTGGCCCGTCAGGTGAATGACCGCCGCCTTGGATGTGCCATAGGCCACGCGCAAGGTGCTGGCGCGCAGCCCCGATATGGACGCGATGTTCACAATCGCGCCGCCCTGCTTCTTCAGATGCGGGATAACCGCTTGCGATGTCAGGAAAACCCCGTCCAGATTGGTGGCCATCACCTGTCGCCAGATCGCAAGGTCCGTGTCGCCCAACGGGCGAAAATCTGCCACGCCCGCATTATTGACCAGCGCATCAATACGCCCGAAACGCGCCAGAACCTGTGTGACCATGGTATCCACCTGTTCGGGCAGGGACACATCGCAGTCAAACGCCTGCGCGCCATCACAGCCTTGGGCGGCGTCACGCAGCGCGGGGGCGTCGCGGTCAATCATCGCCACATGCCAGCCCTGCGCCAGAAACAGCCGCGTGGTGGCCAGGCCTATGCCGCGCGCCGCACCCGTGACGATTGCTGTTTTGACAGTCATTCAGTTCCCCTTTCTGTATCGGAATTTCGTCGCGCCCTAGCGCAGCCAGTGCACCAGAATTTGCGACATGGACGGCACTGCCGCCACCACCGCAATGCCCACCAATGACGCCAGCAAGAAGGGCATGGTGCCGCGCGCGACCTGTTCAATCTTCATGCGGGTAACATTGGCCGCGACATACAGGTTTATGCCCACTGGCGGCGTGATCAGCCCGATGGCCAGATTGACCATGACCAGCACCCCGAACCACACCGGGTCCCACCCCATTTCGCGCGCCACCGGCAGGAAAATGGGCAGCGCAATGAACATGACCGTCACAGGGTCCATGAACATACCGGCCACCAGTAAGATGACCATGATGACCAGCAAGATGACCCATTCATTCTGACTAAGCCCCAGAAGCGCGCCAGAATAGCTGCGCACCAGATCATCGACTGTCACCACCCAGCCAAACAGACTGGCATAGGCCACAATCAGCATCACCACCGCAGATGACGCCGCAGCCGTGCCCAATGCATCATAAAGTTTGCGCAGCGTCAGCGTGCGGTAAGCCAGCGCGCCGACACCCAGCGCATAGACCGTGGCAACCAATGCGGCCTCGGTCGGGGTGAAAATGCCGGAATATATGCCGCCCAGAATGACCACAGGCGTCATCAGGCCCCAGAAACTGTCGCGGAAGCTTAGCCATAATTTCCGGCGGCGCGGCGCGTTTGCATAGGGTTCTGGCATCAACGCTGTCAGGCTGGGGCTTGTGTCAGGCGCGGTGCGGCGGCGCGCGAAGGGCAGCACCGCAGCCATGGTCAGCGCCATGAACACGCCCGGAATAATGGCCGCGATAAACAACCGCGAAATGGAGGTTTCCGCGATAACCCCGTAAATGACCAACCCGATGGAGGGCGGTATCACAATGGAAAACGCAGCCCCCGTGCACACCAGCCCCGCAGCAAACGCGCGGTCGTAGCCGTCTTCTTCCATACCTTTGATAATCATGGGGCCGATCGCCGCAACTGATGCCGGGCCGGACCCGCTGACCGCGCCCCAGAACAGGCACACCACCGTGCCCACAACCCCCATTCCGCCGGGCAGGCCGCCCACAGCCACGCGGAAAAACCGGATCATGCGTTCGGCAATGCCCAAGCTGCCCATCAGCGTGCCCGCCAGAATAAAGAACGGGATCGCCAGAAGCGAGAATTTGGTAATGCCCGTGGCAATCAGGTCGCCGGCAAGTTCCAGCCCGAACCCGATTTCCCACATCGCATAAAGCGCAGACAACCCCAGCGCGAAAGCCACCGGCAGGCGCAAGGCCATCAGCAGGAAAAAGATGATGATCATCTGCGTGCCCGCCGATGAGATGCCCAGGAATTCAAACATCAGGCGTGCCCCAGCTGTCCTTGCCGTGCAAAACGTCCCATGCGTGCTGCAAATACCGCAAGATGATCAGGCCAAACCCGAACGGCAATGCGGCCTGATAATACCATGCCGGAATTCCCAGCCCGTAAGACCGCATACCGACACGTTTGATATTCATCATCGCATCCCATGAAAACCATGCCGACAGCGCCAGCAACCCCACCGACAGCGCGACCGACAGCAAAAACACCGGCACCCATAACGGGCGCGGCAACATGTCATGCACCAGCGTGACGGCCAGATGCTCGCCCCGCCGTGCGGCAAGGGCCGCGCCGAAAATGGTCAGCAGCAAGAAGCCGTTGACCAGCAATTCCTCGCTGGCGGCAAAGGACAGGTTGGTGCCGTAGCGCACAACCACATTGGCAAACCCCAACAGGGTCATGCCCAGAAACAGGATTGCGCAGATGATCTTTTCTGCGTCGCGCAAAAGGAAACGTATCATCTGCAGCGCCCCCGCAAAATAAATCCCATGGCCCGGTCAGGGGCCATGGGATGGACAGACCTTAGTTTACTGCGGCAATGGCGTCCTGAAACGCGCCCACGATTTCCGGCCCGACGCGTTCGGCCCATTGGTCGAATGCGGGTTGTGTGGCGGTGCGGAATGCGTCCAGTTCATCCGCGCTGGGTTCATAGACTTCCATGCCTTGCGCGCGCAGGAATTCGATGCCCTGTGCGGTGCCTTCGCGGGTAATCTCGCGCTGGTATGCCATGGCTTCTTGCGCGGTTTCACGCAGGATGGTCTGCATGTCGGCATCGTAGCTGTCCCATTTCGCCTTGGAAATGCCAAGGAAGATGGGGTCATAGGAATAATGCCACGCCGTCAGGTGTTTTTGCACTTCATAGACCTGTTGGGGAATGATCACCGCGCCAATGGGGTTTTCCTGACCATCGACAACGCCCTGTTGCAGCGCCGACATGGTTTCGCCCCACTGCATTTGTTGCGGGTTGGCGCCCAATGCGTTCATGACGTCAATATACATGGGCCCGGCCACGCGCATGTTCAGCCCGCGCATATCTTCAGGCGTGCGGATGGGGCGGACGTTGTTTGTCACTTCACGAAAGCCGTTTTCGCCCCATGCCAGAACGACAATTCCCTTGTCCAGCAGGATATCGGCCAGCATTTCGCCGGGCGCCCCTTGGGTTGTGGCGTCCACCTGGTCATAGCTGGAATACAGATAGGGCAGCGAGAAGACGGCCATTTCCGGCACCAGTGGCGTCACGTTGATGGCAGATGTCACCACCAGATCCAGCGCGCCGCGCCCGACCATTTCGGCCTGACGCATCTGGTCCCCGCCCGAAAGCTGCGCATTGGGGAAAACGCGCACATCCAGCGCGCCATCGGTGCGTTCGGCCAGCAATTCGCCAAATTTTTCCGCGCCCTGATGCCAGGTTGTGGTGTCGCCTGTGTTATGTGACAGGCGCAGGGTTTCCGCGCCCGCCGCGCCAAGGCCCAGCATACCGGCCAATGCGGCCGCAAGTGCTGTCCCGCTTACGCGTGCAAATGTCATGTTTTCCTCCTCCTCGTGGTGTTCAGCGGCCTGCGCCATGACGTTGCACAAACCGAACCCTGTATAGCGTTCATATAGTGGACCGTTCAAATTCAAGAATGCAAGAAAAACTTGCAACTTTGAAAAGATAAATCAACAATAGGCAAATCATCACTGTGGTTTTCGCTGCGGCAATCGCTACCATTGGGTCCATAATATGAAACATGACAGGGCAGAACCCGTGATTGGCGGCGCGCAAAGCGTCGACAGGGCGCTGTCGTTGCTGGGTCTTATCGGGCGGCATTCTGTGCAGGGCCTGACGCTGACTGCGCTGGTTTCGCAATCGGGGCTGAACAAGGCCACAGTGCGCCGCCTGCTTCTGGCGTTGATGCGTGCGGGGCTGGTCGAACAGGCCGCCGAGTCCCGCGCCTATCATCTGGGCAGCGAGGCGTATTTGCTGGGGTTGATGGCGCAGGGGCGGCATGGGCTGTTGTCGCTGGCCATGGACAGTTTGCAGCAGCTTGCGCGCAGCACGGGGGACGCGGCGTTCCTGTCTGTGCGGCGCGGCGTCTATGCCGTTTGCCTGCACCGCGAGGATGGCGCGCACCCCATACGCACATATGCCCTTATGCCGGGGGGGCACCATCCGCTGGGGGTGGGGGCAGGGTCGCTGGCCATGCTGGCCGCCCTGCCCGACCCAGAAGTGGATGGTGTCCTTACCGCCACGGCGGATGAGCTGCGCGACAACTACCCGCGATTGGGCGGCGAAGGGTTGCGCGCCCATGTGGCCCGCACCCGCGCCCAAGGATATGCCCTGAACCCCGGCCTGATATTTGAGGATTCATGGGGTCTGGGCGTGGCGCTGCATGGGCCGGATGGCGGGCTTGTCGGCGCATTGTCGCTGGCCGCCATCGAAAGCAGGATGCGCGAACCGCGCCGCAGTGACATGTTGCACGCCCTGCGCACACAGGCGCGCCAAATTGAACAACGGCTGGCCCAAGGCCAAACCAACCACGCATGACAGCAAGGAAACCATGATATGACACGCGCACAGATCATTGGCTGGGGCCATACCCCGTTTGGCAAATCAGACCATCCCGACACCGAAACCCTGATGGCCGCTGCCATTGCCCCCGCGCTGGCGCATGCGGGCATTGATGCGGCTGATGTGGATGGTATTTTCGCAGGCGTTTACAATAACGGCTTTTCCAAACAGGATTTTCAGGGCGCGCTAGTGGCGATGGGCGACGCGCGCTTTGCCCATACGCCCGCAACACGGTTCGAAAACGCCTGCGCCACAGGGTCGGCGGCGCTGTTTGGCGCGATGGATTTTATCGAATCCGGGCGCGGGACTATCGCGCTGGTGGTGGGTGCCGAAAAAATGACCGCCACCCCCACCGCCGATGTGGGTGACATTTTGCTGGGTGCCAGCTACCGCGCGGAAGAAGCGGATATTGACGGCGGGTTTGCGGGTCTGTTTGGCACCATCGCCAATTCGTATTTCCAGCGCTATGGCGACCGGTCCGAAGAATTGGCCATGATTGCCGCGAAGAACCACGCCAATGGCATGGCCAACCCCTATGCCCATATGCGCAAGGATTTCGGTGTGGCGTTTTGCAACACTGTCTCGGACCGCAACCCTGTTGTGGCCGGTCCGCTGCGCCGCACCGATTGCTCGCTTATCTCGGACGGGGCGGCGGTTCTGGTGCTGGCCAGTGCCGAAGTGGCGGCCACGATGCCCCGCGCGATCGGCTTTCGTGCCCGCGCGCAGGCCAATGACATCATGGCCCTGTCACGCCGCGATGTGCTGGAATTTCGCGGCGCGCGCATGGCATGGGACAAGGCATTGATGGCAGCGGGGCTGACGCTGGAGGATCTGGACCTTGTTGAAAGCCATGATTGTTTCACCATCGCCGAAATGCTGGAATATGAGGCCATGGGGCTGGCGGAACAGGGGCAGGGCCACCGTGTTATCCGCGACGGGATCACGCGCAAGGACGGGCGGCTGCCTGTCAACCCGTCGGGCGGGCTGAAATCCAAGGGTCACCCGATTGGCGCAACGGGGGTGTCCATGCATGTCATGGCCGCAATGCAACTGATGGATGACGCGGGCGACATGCAGATCAAGGGCGCGAAGCTTGCGGGTGTGTTCAATATGGGCGGTGCGGCAGTGGCGAATTATGTGTCCATCATGGAGCGCGTGAAATGAGGGATGATCTGTCATCGGGCGTGACCCCCTATTCCACGCGGGTGATGAACCTGTCGCATTTCCTGACCGAAAGCGCGCGCAGGCTGGGAAATGCAGTGGGGTTCGTGTGGGGCGCGCGCACATGGTCATGGGCGGAACTGGACGCGCGCGCCGGGGCCTTTGCCCATGCGCTGGCCCATGATTACGGTGTGGTCAAGGGCGACCGCATTCTGGTGCAATCCGCCAATTGCAACCAGATGCTGGAAGCAATGTTTGCCTGCTGGCGCATTGGCGCGGTCTGGGTGCCTGCAAATTACCGCCTGTCGCCTGATGATCTGGCGGGGCTTGCGCAATCATCGGGCGCGCGCGGGTTGATTTGCGGCGCGCCGTTTCCCGACCATGCGGCGGCCTGCGCCACTCTGGTGGATTTCACCATTGCCATTGGTGCGGCCCCGTTCGCGCAGGAGTATGAAGCACTTGTCGCGCGTCATATGGGCCGCACGCCCACGCCGGTTGCCGTGCAACGCGATGATCCGGCGTGGTTTTTCTTCACCTCGGGGACGACGGGCAAACCAAAGGCTGCGGTGCTGACACATGGGCAACTGGCCTTTGTGGTCACAAACCACCTGTGCGACCTGATGCCCGGCACTGGCCCTGATGACGCATCGCTTGTGGTGGCGCCCCTGTCGCATGGCGCGGGTATTCACCAGCTTGCGCAGGTCGCGCATGGGGTCAAGACCATCCTTCCTGCGCGCGCCAGCTTCGACCCCGCCGAGATATGGGCCCTTGTCGCGCAGTGGCGTGTCACCAACATGTTTACAGTGCCCACAATCGTAAAACTGCTGGTTGAACATGACGCCGTGGACCAGCATGATCATTCCAGTTTGCGCCATGTCATCTATGCGGGCGCGCCGATGTACCGCGCCGATCAGGTGCGCGCATTGCAAAAGCTGGGGCCGGTTCTGGTGCAATATTTCGGGCTGGGCGAGGTGACGGGGAATATTACTGTCCTGCCCCCCTGCCACCACCACCTTGATGATACATCTATGCGTATTGGCACTTGCGGGTTTGCCCGCACGGGAATGCAGGTGCAGATACAGGATGAACACGGCGACGAACTGCCCTTCGGGCAAACCGGCGAGATTGCGGTGATTGGCCCTGCCGTGTTCGCGGGGTATTTCAACAACCCTGACGCCAACGCGAAATCCTTTCGCAATGGCTGGTTTCTGACCGGCGATCTGGGCCATATGGACGCGCAGGGCTTTGTTTACCTGACAGGGCGCGCGTCTGATATGTATATTTCCGGCGGGTCCAATATCTACCCGCGCGAGATTGAAGAAAAGCTGCTGCTGCACCCCGACCTGTCGGAAGTGGCGGTGCTGGGTATACCAGATCAGGTCTGGGGCGAGGTGGGCATGGCGGTTTGCGTGCCGCGCGCCGGTGCTGCCCCGTCCCCGGAAGCGCTGCTGGAATGGCTGGGGCCAAAACTGCCGCGCTACAAGATGCCGCGCCATATGGTGTTCTGGGACGCGCTGCCAAAATCCGGCTATGGCAAGATCACCAAGAAAATGATCCATGAAGAATTGCAAACGCGCGGCCAGTTGCCCTTGGCGCCCCCGTCATGACGCGCGCGCTGCGCCAGATCACACATCCCGGCCCGCCCGCGCTGGCGCGTGATCATGCGGTGGCCTGTTACGCGCGGCCCGTGTCGCTGACATTGCGCGCGGGTTTGGACATCACGCAGGCCGTGAAGGGCGCGCTGGCGCAGGCGGGCATTCACGCGGCCTATTTGCGGCTGGACGGGGCCATGCTGTCGGCGCTGCGGTTTGTGATTCCCGCGCCCGCGCCGGGCGACGGGCATGCCGCATGGTATAGCCGGACCTATGCCCCCGCCCAGCCCGTGCGCCTGTCGCAGGCGGGCGTGCATGCTGGCTGGCGTGACGGGGCGCGGTTTTTGCATTGTCACGGGCTGTGGAACGGGGCCGCGCCCGCAATGGGGCATGTTCTGTGTCCCGAGTCCATTCTTGCCGAACCCTGCGAAGTGACGGGTTGGGCTATAGATGGGGCAAGTTTGCATGTCGCCCATGACCCCGAAACAGAATTTTCGTTGTTCCAGCCAAAACCCACACCAATTGCCGCAGCCCCCAATGCCGTATTGGCCACCCTGCGCCCCAATCAGGATATCGGGCAGGCATTGGCGCGCGTGGCGGCCCGCCACGGCATGCAAAATGGCCGCATTCACGGCATTGGCAGTCTGATTGGCACCTGTTTTCAGGATGGCGCGCCGCTTGACAGTTACGCGACTGAAATTCTGATCCGCGATGGCAGGCTGCAAAATGGCAAGGTTGCGCTGGATGTGGCCTCGGTCGGGTTTGACGGGGTTGCGCGAATGGGGGGTCTGTGCCCTGATGTGAATGCAGTTTGTGTCACTGCAGAGGTGTTGTTGGTCGCGTCCTGACCCATGAGGCGGTTTTTGGTCTGAAGCGGACGTTTGCACCTGGATGAAGCCCGCGCTATCGGCGGGCCGGGGTCTGCCGATCCCACAGTATAGGAATGCACTTTATCCAAGCGGAATATTACTGACTTCAATCGCTTGGCACACCTTCAGGTCATCGGCAGGCCGCGGGACGGCCCGCCGATGGCGCGGCGGCCTGCGGCCTTGTCCCGCGCCTTGGGTATTCCCAATGACCGCAAAAGGCCAATAAAGCCCCGGTCAATCCCGAATGCTGAAGAATTCCCCATGCGCCACAGACTGGCCCGCGATGCGCACGGGTTCCCGCGCGCCTTCTGGCAGCACAAGCCGTAGCTTTTCGGGCGCGAACGCCGACTGACCCGTCAAAGTCACCGAAAGTCCCAACCCCGCACCCTCGCGCGACAGGTCAAACCGCGTGACGCAATGATTGCCCGTCAGCGCATCGGCATTGTCGCCGCCATCATCATAGCATTCCGAGGCATATACGCCGCCCTCGGGCGCAGGGAATACCGCCGCCACGCTGGCACCACCGCCCGACCCCGCGCCGTGCTGCGCCATGGGCAAAACCGCGCCCGCGCGCACAAACAGCGGGATGCTGTCCAGCGTCACCGCAAGGTCCAGCCATTGGCCGCCCGCGTGCCATGTGCCTGCGTGGAAATCCCACCAGCCGGTCGCGTTGCGCGGCAGGTAGACAGGGCGCGTCTGCGCGCCCTGCCTGACCACATTGGCCACCAGCAGATCGCGCCCCAGCATGAAATCATCTGTATCGGCCAGGCATTCGGCGTCATCCTCATGGTCAAGGAATGTGGGCCGCAGCATGGGTTCGCCCGTCGTCACGGCCTGCCACAGGCAGGTATACAGATAGGGCAGCAACTGATAGCGCAGCGCCATGGCATCGCGGATCAGCGGCAACATGTCGGCATGCGTCCAGGGTTCGGTCACCGACCCGTCATCATTCCAGCTGTGGATCACGAAACGCGGGTGGAAAATGCCGTTCTGCACCCAGCGCAGCAGCAATTCCCCGTCCGGCTGCGGACCGGCAAACCCGCCCACATCATGCCCGATATTGGAAATGCCCGACAGGGCCAGCCCCAGCCCCATGCGGATATTCCAGCGCAGGCTGTCCCAACTGGTGCGGTTGTCGCCGGTCCATGTCTGCGCATGGCGTTGCAACCCCGCACAGCCCGCCCGCGTAATCAAATAGGGGCGTTTGTCCGGCGCATGCGCCTTTTGCGCGGCCTCGGATGCCTGGGTCATCAGCAGCGCATGCAAGGGCCGGATCAGCCCCATATCGATGGGCGCGCCGAAGCCGTGGCATTGCGCGTGATGGTCCCAAACCTCAAATTCGTTATTGTCGTTCCATGTGCTGTCAAGGCCCATGTCCAGCAGCGCAGTTGTGACATTGCCCTGCCACCAGTCCAGCGTGTCGGGGTTGGTGAAATCCAGATGCGACCCTTTTGCATCCCAGAACATCGACAATTCCGGCGCGCCAGTGTCGCTGTCACGAATGAACAACCCCTGCCCTGCCGCTTCCGCATAGCGGGGGTGGTCCTGCAACAGGCAGGGTTTGATATTGGCGATGATGTGAATGCCTGCATCCGCATAAGCGCGCGCAAACCCCGCAATATCGGGGAATTTGTCGGTGTTCCAGTTGAACACATAGCGCTTGCCATCAATTGACGTGTAGCCCGACGACAGATGAAAACTGTCACAAGGTATGTCATGGCTGCGCAGCGCATCCAGAAAGCCCAGCATCTGCGCCTGTGCATCGGGGGCATCGGTATAGGCCATGGTCGACCCTGAATACCCCAACGACCAGCGCGGCGGGAACGCCATGCCGCCTGTCAGATATTGCTGCGCCTTGACCAGCGCCAGCATGTCGGGCGCCCAGGTGAAGTAATAGTCAAGATCGCCATCTTCCGCGCGGAAGCTTCGGTAAGGGGCGTGGTAATTGTCCAGTTCATTCCCAAGGTCGAACCAGCACCCTGCCAGCGTGTCATAAAACAGGCTGAAACTGCCCGCATCCGGCGTGCGCGTCAGGGTGAAGGGGATGTGTTTGTAAAGCGGGTCAGTCGTTTGCGCGTCATAGCCCATGGCGTCCAGATTGCGCATCTCATAGCGGCGACCGGTCCGGTCCAATGGCCCCGCCTTCTCGCCCAGCCCGAAGACATGTTCGCGTCGGTCGCGGGCCATGAAATGGGCGTTTCGGTGGTCGCGCCGCCCCAGCATATAGGCCCCTGTCGGGCGGTCCTGCGCCACATCGCGCCATTGTCCGCCAATCATGGCCTGCCAGCAAATATGCAAGGGCGTGCGGATGATGGCGCGCAGGCTGTCGGTGGCGATGGTCAGCATGCCATCGCCTTGCACCACGTCCACAGGCGGGCAGGAAAACCCGTCACGCGCATCGCGCGCGCGCCCGTCGCGCGGCAGCGGCCCCTCGGGGGCCACGGTCCAGCTGCGCGCCAGCCGCCATTGCCCATCCTTGCGCAGGCGGACACGAAACTGCGCTTGTTCCAATGCCTCTATGCTCAGGGTGTGCTGGCCTTCGACCTGCAAGGTCACGGAACAGTCATCGCGCGACAACAGGTTCCAGTTTTCCAGTGTTTTCATTTGGTTAGTACCCCAATAGCAGGCGTGGCAGGAACAGGCTGATTTCGGGCACAAAGGTGACCAGCAGCACAATCGCAATCAACACGGCGTAGAAGGGCATCATCGGGCGCAGCACCTTGGCAATGGACACCCCGCTGATGGAACAGCCCACAAACAGCGCCGACCCCACCGGCGGCGTGCAAATGCCCACGCACAGGTTTATGGTCATGATGATCCCGAAATGCACCGGATCAATGCCCAGATCATTCATGATCGGCATGAAGATGGGCGTGAAAATCAACAGCGCGGGCGTCATGTCCATGAAGGTGCCGATCACCAACAAGACAATCACAACAACCAGCAAAATCATATAGGGGTTGTCGGTCAGCCCCAGCATGAAGCTGGAGATCGCGCCGGGAATGCCCCCAAACGCCATGACCCGCGACATGGCAATCGAACAGCCGATCATCAGCAGCACAATTGACGTGGTAACCGCAGACTCGATCAGGATTTTGGGCAGGTCGCGCACCCGGATTTCGCGATACCACACCAGCGCCAGCAGCAACGCATAGGCCACCGCAATGGCCGAAGCCTCGGTCGCGGTGAAAATGCCGCCGACAATCCCGCCCATGATGATGACAATCAGCCCCAGCGGCAGAATTGCATCGCGCGCGGCAACCAAAGCTTCGGTCATGGTGGGTCTGGGCGCAACCGGATAGCCGCGTTTTTTCGAAATGATGCCGGCCACCACCATCAGCGACAGTCCCATCAGAATACCGGGCAGGTAGCCTGCCAGAAACAGGGCCGCAATAGACGTGCCGCCGGTGATCAGCGAATAGACAATCAGCGTCGTGCTGGGCGGAATCAACAACCCGGTCGGGCAGGATGCCACATTGGCGGCTGTGGTAAATGCAGGGTCATAGCCTTCGCGCTTTTGCACGGGCGCCATGACACCGCCCACCGCCGCAGCAGACGCCACGGCTGAACCCGAAATGGACCCGAACAGCATGTTGGCAATGATATTCACATGCACCAGCGCGCCCGGCAACCGCCCGCCCAGAACCTTCGCCAACTCAATCAACCGCCGCGCAATGCCGCCACGGTTCATGATATTGCCCGCAAGAATGAACAGCGGAATAGCCAGCAGCGTGAAACTGTCCAGCCCGGACGCCATTTGTTGCGCGACAATGAACATGGACTGGTCGAACCCCATGAACAACAGGAATGTCAGCGCCGCCGCAATCCCGATGGCAAAGGCAATCGGCACGCCAATCAGCATCATCAGCCCGAAGGACCCGAACAGAACGAAAATGGCGGTGGTCATGGCTGCACCTCTAGCTGGGATTCTGTTCGGCCGACCAGCACATCATCGGGGTCGCGCCACAGGCGGTGCAGGAAATGCCCGCAATAAAACAAGATCACCGCACCCGAAAACGGAATGGCCCCGTAGACATAGCCCATGGGCAGCCGCAGGGTGGGCGTGATCTGTCCTGACGCAAGGGTGCGGCTTGTCAGCGACCAGCCCCCCTTGATCATGACCAGAATCGCAAAACCCGCCACAAGGGCCAGAATCACCACATTGACGATCTGGCGCATGCGGCTGGGCAGCAGCATGGGCACAATGTCGATGGCCAGATGTTTGGCTTGCCCAAACGTATAGGCCCCGCCGATCAACGCCAGCCACATGAACAACAGCCGCGCAAATTCCCCCGTAACTGTGCTGGGGGCCTGCAGGACGTAGCGGGAAAAGACCTGCCAGACGATGCTGGCAACAATGATTGCAAATATCACCACAATGATGGATTCCAGCAATCTGTCGACAAGGCGTTTCATTTCCGTCCCTCCCTGTGGCGAAATTTACGCATATCAGCGTGGCGCCGTTGCCGGACCATACCACCAATGTCAGACCTTCTGACAAGATCCTGCAAATTGGTCAACCAATTTATGAAATGGGTTGACTAATGCATGTTTTGGTCGTCATCTTGGTGACCAGAGGGCACATGAACCCATGCGCCCCCTTCGCACGACCACCACACCACACCATCGGGAGGAAGACACCATGGCCCAATTCACACGCACCATCGCGCTTGCTACAACCGCAAGTCTGGCGCTTGGCGCAGCGGCAAATGCACAAACACTGCTGCGGCTGAACCATAACAACCCCGCCGACCACCCCACGCATATCAGCATGGAATTCATGGGCGAGCGGTTTGCCGAACTGACCGACAATGCCTACCGCATTCAGGTTTTCCCCAACGCACAGCTTGGCACGCAGCGCGAATCAATGGAACTGGTGCAGAACTGCGCGCTGGAGATGGCGCGCTCCAACGCCGCCGAACTGGAAGCGTTTGAACCCCTGTACAGCGCGATCAACCTGCCCTTCATTTTTGAAAGCGAAGACCATTTCTTCGAAGTTATCGACGGTGACGTGGGCCAGACAATCCTGAACGCATCGGCGGACAAGGGCTTTCTGGGGGTGTCCTTCCTGACCGAAGGCGCGCGGTCCTTCTATGGTGACCGCCCCATCAACAGCCCCGCTGATCTGGCTGGGGTGAATGTGCGCGTGCAACCCAGTCCGTCGGCCATTCGCATGGTGGAACTTCTGGGCGGCAACCCCACCCCCATTGACTGGGGCGAATTGTATAGCGCCTTGCAACAGGGTGTTGTCAACATGGCCGAAAACAACCCCACCGCGTTGACCACCGCGCGCCATGGCGAAGTTGCCGACTATTTCTCGCTGAATGAGCACACGATCATCCCCTCGGTTGTGGTGATTTCCAGCTGCGCATGGGACGCCATGTCCGAAGAACATCAGCAGGCCTTGCGCACCGCCGCACTTGAATCGCAAGCCTTCCACCGCGAAAGCTGGGATGCGATTGCGCAGGCATCGCTTGAAACTGCACAGGCCGAAATGGGTGTGACCATCAACACCGTGGAAAAAGGCCCCTTCATTGAAGCCGTGCTGCCCATGCATGAAGAAGTGGCTGCGCAATCGCCTGAACTGGCTGCGCTGATCGACAGCATCAAGGCACTGGCCAACTAAGGCACTTTCGGAAAGCGCCTGAGGCGGTCTGGGCAGTTCAGCGAAACGCCAGGCCGCTTCAGGCTCATGACAAAAGGTTTCGGGGGGTAACCGGCATGCTGGAACGTTCAACCATCGGAGAGAATGCGCTTCAGGCCCTGCATGATGAAGATTATGCAGCGCCCTTTGACACGCGCACCCTGACATATAAGGGGCTTCTTTTCACGGGTGGACGTGCCGCGCAATCGCTGGATGGGGACTGGAATTTCTGCGTGGACCTGCTGGATACAGGTCTGCGCCAGAAATGGTTTTCCATGCAGCCTGCCGCCCCCGAAACCCGCACCGAACCGTGGGATTATGACCCCTATATGGGCGAAACGGTCCGCGTGCCCGCCAATTGGCAAATGCTTAAGGAAAAATGGTATTTCTATGAAGGCAGCGCTTGGTATACCCGCGCGCTGGACCACAGCCCCCGCGCGGGGCGGCGCCAGATCCTGCGCATCGGGGCGGCGCAATATGACTGCAAGGTGTTTGTAAACGGCAAGTTTCTGGGCAACCACATGGGCGGGTCCACCCCGTTTTGTGTGGAGTTGACCGATGAGTTGCGCGACGGGCGCAACTGGCTGATGCTGTGTGTCAACAACACCCGCACACCGGACCGCGTGCCCATGCGCAACACCGACTGGTTCAACTATGGCGGCATATACCGCGAAACCCAGCTGTTCGACCTGCCCGCCGCGTTTATCCGTGACATGGGCCTGCGCCTTGGCGCGGATGGCGCGTCAATCGCGGTTGATCTGGAAATTGACGGCGCGGATAGTGGCGAGGTGCACTTCTCCATTCCCGAATTGGGCGTGGATCAGGCGATTCCTGTCACCGATGGGCAGGCCAGCGCAGTCATTCCCGCGCAACCCGAATTATGGTCGCCCGACACGCCCAAACTGTATGAAGTTCACGCCCGTTTCGGGGGTGACACGGTGACTGACCGCGTGGGGTTTCGCACCATCACCCGGCGCGGCACTGATATTTTGCTGAATGGCAAACCCGTCTGGCTGCGCGGCATTTCCGTTCACGAAGATGACCTGACCCTTGGCAAGGTCACCACCGAGGAAGATTTGCGCGCCCGCTTCCAGCACGCCAAGGAACTGGGCTGCAATTTCCTGCGGCTGGCGCATTACCCCCACCATGAACGCGCCGCCCAGCTTGCGGATGAGTTGGGCTTCATGCTGTGGCAGGAAATTCCGGTGTATTGGGCCATCGCCTTTGACAACCCCGCAACCTATGCCGATGCGGAAAACCAGCTTCTGGAACTGATCCGGCGCGACCGCAACCGCGCCAGCGTCGTCATATGGTCTATTGGCAATGAAAACCCCGACACGGATGCGCGCCTGTCCTTCATGCGCGCCTTGGCCGATGCCGCACGCCGCGCTGATGGCACCCGCCTGATTGCCGCCGCCTGCCTGATAAACCACACCCGCAACCGCATAGAGGACCGTCTGGCGGAATATCTGGACGTGATCGGTATCAATGAATATTACGGATGGTATGACGAAAATATTACAGACCTGATCGAAATTGGCCGCAATTCGGCCCCTGACAGGCCCGTGGTCATTTCGGAAACAGGCGCAGATGGCGCAA
The DNA here is from genome assembly GCF_052379845.1 of Roseinatronobacter sp. NSM. NCBI lineage: Bacteria > Pseudomonadati > Pseudomonadota > Alphaproteobacteria > Rhodobacterales > Paracoccaceae > Roseinatronobacter > Roseinatronobacter sp. NSM. The sequence continues at coordinate 109,339 of NZ_JBQTCF010000008.1, forward strand.
TCGGCAATGGGGCACCTGCAACGGGGCTGTTCAGTGAAGCTTATATGACACAGGTATACCGCCAGCAAATCGAGATTCTGCGCGATCTGGACTATGTCAAAGGCATGTCCCCATGGATTTTGTATGATTTCCGCGTTGAACGGCGCCAGAACATTTTTCAGAACGGGTTTAACAAAAAGGGCCTGATTGCTGCGGACAAACGCACCAAAAAAGCGGCTTTCGGGGTGCTGGCGGCATTCTACCATGCGCGCGCCAAGGGGGAAATCTGATGGCGCGGGCGACAAAACGCTATCAGGAAGTGGCCGAAGGATTGCGCGCGCTGATCGTGCAGGGCGGCTACAGCCCTGGTGACCGCATCCTGACCGAACGCCAGATCGCCGAGCAATTGCAGGTCGGGCGTTCTGCGGCGCGCGAAGCAATCCTGTTGATGGAAATCGAAGGCATGCTGGAAGTGCGCAAGGGTTCGGGCATTTACCTGAAGGCCATGGACAGCACCCCCCCCAAGGGCGATGCCAATGACATTGGCCCGTTTGAGTTGATTCAGGCGCGGCAGTTGCTGGAAAGCGCTGTGGCGGGGCTTGCGGCGTCCACAGTGACCAAGGCCGACATTATACGCATGCGCGACGCGCTGGACCTGGAACGCAGCAGTATTGCCAGCGGCGCACAGGATTATTCGGGCGATGAATTGTTCCACCGCCTGATTGCCGAAGCGACACAGAACAGTGTTCTGGTCGACACTGTAAACGAGCTGTGGGAAAAGCGCGAAGGAAGCCGCATGTGGGCGCGCCTGCATGACCGTATTTTCGTGACCGATTACCGCTTGCGCTGGTTGGATGACCACAGCGCCATTCTGGCCGCCCTGCAACGCCGCGACCCCGAAGCGGCCAGAAGTGCCATGTGGCAGCATCTGGAAAACGTGCGCGTGACCCTGATGGACCTGTCAGATGACGAAGACCCCGGCTTTGACGGATACCTGTTCGATTCGCGCGAAGTGTCGAAAGTGTTTCGCTGACTGGTTTTGACCCAGAGGATACCTGAATATGGACTATACTTGGCGTTGGTTTGGCCCGGACGACCCTGTTTCGCTTGCGGATGTGCGGCAGGCGGGCGCAACCGGAATTGTGACCGCCCTTCATCAGATACCCAATGGTGTGCTGTGGCCTGTCAGCGCCATCATGGACCGCAAGGCCATGATTGACGCCGCCGGTTTGCGCTGGCAGGTTGTCGAAAGCATTCCCGTTCCCGAGGCGATCAAGCTGGGCCATGACGGCTGGCAGGAATTGGCGGACATATGGGCCGCATCAGCGCTGAACCTGGCGCAATGCGGAATCACGACGATCTGTTACAATTTCATGCCGGTTCTGGACTGGACGCGCACGCGCCTGCGCCATGTCATGGATGACGGGGCCGAATGCCTGCGTTTTGACCGTGTTGATCTGGCGGTTTTTGATCTGTTCATTTTGCAACGCGACGGGGCGGGTGCGGATTACAACGCCCAAACCCGCACCGAGGCGGAACGCCGCTTCGCCCTTATGGATGAAGACGCGCGCGCCGCGTTGTCGGATACTATCATTGCCGGGCTGCCCGGGTCCGAGGAAAGCTACACACTGGATGCTTTTCGTGCCCATATCGACCAGTATCAACGTATTAGCGCCCCGCAATTGCGCCAGCATTTGCACCAGTTCCTGAACCGCGTCATCCCCCAGCTTGCGGGCGCAGGCGTCCGGCTGGCCATTCACCCCGATGACCCGCCCCGTGCCTTGTTCGGGTTGCCGCGTGTCGTGTCCACATGCGATGATCTGGACGCCATTGCGCAAATGCACCCCGATGCGGCAAATGGGTTCACCTTCTGCGCCGGGTCATTGGGCGTGCGGCCAGACAATGACCTGCCCGCGATGTTGCGCAAACATGGCGCGCGGGTCTATTTCCTGCACCTGCGCAACACCCTGCGCGACCCGGTATCGCACCTAAGCGATGGTCTGGAAGGCGAGAGTTTTCAGGAAGCGGCCCATCTTGGGGGCGATACCGACATGGTGGCCCTTGTGGCCGAAGTGCTGCGACTGGAAGCCGCGCGCGGCGCCGCCCTGCCCTTCCGGCCCGACCATGGCCACGCATTGCAAAGTGACCTGCGCAGCGATTATCGCCCCGGATATTCCGCAGTTGGCCGCCTGCGCGGCATGGCCGAAATTCGCGGCATTGAACACGCGCTGCGCTGGTCGGGCGCGTCATAGCATCCGCGCAAGCGTGGCCGCTATTATGGAAATGCCTTGATGGCGCGGTGCCCTGTCACCGCGCCATCTGCATATTGGCATACGGGCCGCAGACAGCACATTCTGAAACTGCCGCGCGCCGGTGATCCCTGAAATGATGTATTGTTGCGCGTGATTGGCCGCAGAAGGATGAAAATTTCAGCGCAGTTCAAAAATTTTACCAATTGATAAATTTTTTAAGCCGTGCTTTCCTGTTGTGGCACCAGAACGTCATTCTGCCAGCCACAAGGGGCCAGCCAATGTCACATAGCATCACAACTTCCGGAATCGTCGCCGGCAGGTTGCATCCCGAAGATTACGCGCAGCATTTCGACGACCTTTACCCCGATCTTGACGCCCATGAAGCCATGGTTGCCGCCGACAGGTGCTATTTCTGCCATGACGCGCCCTGCATCACGGCCTGCCCTACGGAAATCGACATTCCGCTGTTTATTCGCCAGATACAGGCAGGCCAGCCGCAGGCGGCGGCGCGCACCATCTTTGACCAGAATATCCTTGGCGGCATGTGCGCGCGCGTCTGCCCGACCGAGACATTGTGCGAAGGGGCTTGTGTGCGCGAAGCCGCCGAGGGCAAGCCTGTCGAAATTGGCCGTTTGCAACGCTACGCCACGGACACGTTGATTGCGAAGCATTCCCACCCCTATACGCGTGCAACCCCAACTGGAAAACGCCTGGCCGTTGTCGGTGCTGGCCCGGCGGGGCTGGCCTGCGCGCACCGGCTGGCGATGCACGGCCATGACGTGATCATTTATGACCGGCGCGAAAAGCCGGGCGGGCTGAATGAATACGGCATCGCCGCCTATAAGGCGGCGCACGGGTTTGCACAGGCCGAAGTGGACTGGTTGCTGCAAATTGGTGGAATCACATTGCGGCAGGGCTGGACACTGGGCCGCGATGGCACCTTGGCGGATTTGCAGGAAACCCATGATGCGGTGTTTCTGGGTATCGGCCTTGCTGGTGTCAACGCGCTGGGACTGGACGGTGAAGACATACCAACCGCCCGCGATGCGGTGGATTTCATTTCCGAGTTGCGCCAGACAGATGACCTGTCAACCCTGCCCATCGGGCGGCATGTCGTGGTCATCGGCGGCGGCATGACGGCGGTGGATGCGGCAGTCCAATCGCGCCTGTTGGGGGCTGAACATGTGACCATGGTCTACCGGCGCGGGCGCGATGCGATGGGCGCATCGGATTATGAATTGAACCACGCTGCCAATGAGGGCGTGAAGATCATCACCAACGCCATGCCGATTGCGATTCATGCCAATGGCACCCTGCGCGAAATTGAATTCGCCTATACCCATGCAGGCGAAACCGGGCTGGAACCCACGGGCGAAACATTCCGCCTGCGGGCCGACCAGCTGTTCAAGGCCATCGGGCAAAAACTGGATGCTGCGCCCGACGGTCTGACGCTGGACAAACGCAAGATCGGCGCCGACGCAGCCGGCCGCACATCGCGCCCCGGTGTCTGGGCCGGGGGGGACTGCACCGGCAGCGGCGAGGATTTGACCGTCACCGCCGTGGCCCAAGGCCGTGACGCGGCCGAGAGCATTCATGCAAGTCTGACGGGGACTGATGCGTAAAAAAAACGCATCCATAAGGAGTTAGCAAAATGGCCAACCTGACCACGAATTTCATCGGCATCAAATCCCCCAACCCCTACTGGCTGGCCTCTGCGCCGCCGACCGACAAGGCGTATAACGTGGAACGCGCGTTCAAGGCCGGTTGGGGCGGGGTGGTCTGGAAAACGCTGGGCTCTGAGGGGCCGCCTGTCGTCAATGTGAACGGCCCGCGTTACGGGGCCATCTGGGGCGCGGACCGCCGCCTTCTGGGCCTGAACAATATTGAACTGATCACTGATCGCCCGCTGGATGTGAACCTGCGCGAAATCAAGCAGGTCAAGCGCAACTGGCCCGACCGCGCGCTTGTGGTGTCGCTGATGGTGCCCTGTGATGAGGACTCGTGGAAAGCGATCCTGAAACATGTTGAAGATACCGAGGCCGACGGGGTAGAGCTGAACTTCGGTTGCCCCCATGGCATGAGTGAACGCGGCATGGGCGCGGCTGTGGGCCAAGTGCCGGAATATATTGAAATGGTCACGCGCTGGGTCAAACAACATTCGCGCATGCCCTGCATTGTCAAACTGACGCCTAATATCGCCGATATCCGCAAACCCGCCGAGGCCGCGAAACGTGGCGGCGCTGATGCGGTGTCGCTGATCAACACCATCAATTCCATCACATCCGTCAATCTGGATACGTTCAGCCCCGAACCCATGATTGACGGCAAGGGCGCGCATGGGGGCTATTGCGGGCCAGCGGTGAAGCCCATTGCGCTGAACATGGTTGCCGAAATCGCGCGCAGTGCGGACACCCGCGATCTGCCCATTTCCGGCATTGGCGGCGTGACCACATGGCGCGATGCGGCGGAATTTCTGACCCTTGGTGCGGGCAATGTGCAGGTGTGCACGGCGGCCATGACCTACGGGTTTGGTATCATCAAGGAACTGACGGCGGGCCTGTCGCATTACATGGACCAGAAAGGGTTTACATCAGTTGACCAACTGGTGGGCCGCGCGGTGCCCAATGTGACCGACTGGCAATACCTGAACCTGAATTATGTAACCAAGGCGAAGATCGATCAGGACCTGTGCATTTCCTGCGGGCGGTGCTATGCGGCATGCGAAGACACCTCGCATCAGGCAATTTCCATGTCACCTGACCGCAAGTTCGAGGTGATCGATGCCGAATGCGTGGCCTGCAACCTGTGTATCAATGTCTGCCCTGTGCAGGATTGCATCACCATGGAACAAATGCCCAAGGGCAGCACCGACCCGCGCACAGGTGACACGGTGGGCGATTATGCGAACTGGACAACCCACCCCAACAACCCGATGGCAAAAGCGGCGGAATGATCAGGGCGCAAGAAGGCGGGTGTAAAGATGCTCCAAGAACGCCCCGGCGCCGTCCAATGGATCATGCCCGTCCCCGCGTATCATAGCGATCTGGGGGGCGAAATCGGCATAATGCTGGGTCAGCGCCCAGATCGAAAAGATCAGGTGATAGGGGTCAATGCGCGCAATGCGCCCCCCATCCGCCCATGCCTGCAACAGTCGGGCCTTGTCATCGACAAGCGCGCGCAAGTCGTTTCGGATGAACGGTTCCATCCGCGGCGCACCTTGCAGGATTTCATTGGCGAACAACCGGCTTTCGCGCGGAAAATCCCGCGACATCTGCAGTTTGCGGCGCATATAGGCCATGATTTCGGCCTGCGGGTCCCCGCCTGCATCCAGCATACGCAGCGGGTCCAGCCATGTGTCCAGCAACCGCGTCAGCAATTCGCGGTGAATGGCATCCTTGCTGTCGAAGTAATACAGCAGGTTGGGCTTGGACAACCCCGCCTGCACTGCAATCTGGTCAAGGGTTGCCCCGCGAAACCCATGTGTGGAAAACACCTCCAGCGCGGCATCCAGAATAATCTGGCGGTTGCGCCGTTGAATGCGCGACCGTGGCGGCGTTTTGGCGCTGCCGGATTTTTCAGCGGGCGTTGGTCGGGGCGCGGACATGGGCGGATAAGCTTCTTGACTGATTGGTCAAACTTGATAGCGTCCCATTGGCTCAGGCGCAAGCGATGCAAACATGCGACAGGCACTGATCGCTTGCCAACGGGACAACCAACACCAAAACAAACCGCCATCAAGGCAGCACACGCAGGGAGCCGCGCATGACCGCACCAGCCGCCAATATGAAAATCAACGCGGAACGCCTTTGGGACAGCCTGATGGAAATGGCGCAAATCGGCCCCGGCATTGCAGGCGGCAACAACCGCCAGACGGTCACCGATGAAGATGGCGAAGCGCGCCATCTGTTCCAGCGCTGGTGCATCGACGCAGGCGGCACCATGGGCGTGGATGACATGGGCACCATGTTCGCGCGGTTTGAAGGGACGGACCCTGACGCCCTGCCCGTCTATGTTGGCAGCCATCTGGACACCCAGCCCACAGGCGGCAAATATGACGGCGTGCTGGGCGTGCTGGCCGGGCTGGAGGTTGTCCGCACCATGCGCGATCTGGGCATCAAGACCCGCCGCCCCATTGTGGTGACCAACTGGACCAATGAAGAAGGCACACGTTTCGCGCCTGCCATGCTGGCATCAGGCGTGTTCGCGGGCGTGCTGGACCGCGACTGGGCTTACGCGCGCACCGACGCGCAGGGCAAACGCTTCGGGGATGAGTTGGAACGCATCGGCTGGAAAGGCCCCGAGCCTGTGGGCGCGCGCAAGATGCACAGCTTTTTCGAGTTGCACATCGAACAAGGCCCGATACTGGAGGCCGAGGGCAAACAAGTGGGCATTGTCACTCATGGCCAGGGCTTGCGCTGGGTTGAATGCACCGTCACCGGCAAGGGCCAGCACACGGGATCAACCCCCATGTATATGCGCCGCAATGCGGGCCGCGGGCTGGCACGGGTGACCGAACTGGTCCATGAAATCGCCCTGAAGCACCAGCCCAACGCCGTTGGTGCCATCGGGCAGATTGATGTCTACCCCAATTCGCGCAACATCATCCCCGAAAAGGTGGTGTTCACTATCGATTTCCGGTCCCATGTGCTGGACACGCTGGACGCGATGGTGGCCGAACTCAACGCCCGCGCACCGGGCCTGTGCGCAGATATCGGGGTGAAATTCTCCTCCGAACTCGTGGGGTTTTTCGACCCGCCTGCCTTTGATGAAACGCTTGTGGGCCGCGTGCGCGATGCGGCTGAACGGCTGGGCTATAGTCATATGGACATTATTTCTGGCGCAGGGCATGACGCATGCTGGATCAACCGCCTGTACCCCACCACCATGGTCATGTGCCCCTGCGTCGACGGCCTGTCCCATAATGAAGCCGAAGAAATATTCCCCGAATGGGCCGAAGCGGGCGCAAATGTGCTGATGCACGCGGTTCTGGAAACCGCCGAGGTGGTGGGCTAAGCGCCGGCACGCGACACTAACACCCGCAAAATGCGGTCAATGATACGAGGGAGTTTACACCATGAGCACCGTCATCAAGAACGGCACCGTCGTTACCCATGACCTGACCTATAAGGCCGATATCCGCATTGACGGCGGCAAAATCCTTGAAATCGGCCCCAACCTGTCGGGCGATACGGAACTGGACGCCACAGGCGCCTATGTCATGCCCGGCGGCATCGACCCGCATACCCATCTGGAAATGCCCTTCATGGGCACCTATTCCAGCGATGATTTCGAATCCGGCACCCGCGCGGCCCTGTCGGGCGGCACCACAATGGTGATTGATTTCGCGCTGCCCAGCCCCGGTCAGGGCCTGCTGGACGCGCTGAAGATGTGGGACAACAAATCGGGGCGCGCGCATTGCGATTACAGCTATCACATGGCGGTCACATGGTGGTCGCAACAGGTGTTTGATGAAATGCCCGAAGTGGTCGCGCGCGGCATCACCAGCTTCAAGCATTTCCTCGCCTATAAGGGCGCGCTGATGGTCAATGATGACGAATTATTCGCATCCTTCCAGCGCTTGCGCGAATTGGGGGCCATTGCCATGGTCCATGCCGAAAACGGCGATGTGGTGGCCGAACTGTCCGCCCGCCTTCTGGCCGACGGCAATACCGGCCCCGAAGCGCATGCCTATTCCCGCCCCACGCAGGTAGAAGGCGAGGCCACGAACCGCGCCATCATGATTGCCGATATGGCGGGCGTGCCGCTATATGTCGTCCACACATCCTGCGAAGAAGCGCATGAAGCCATTCGCCGCGCGCGGCAGGCAGGCAAACGTGTCTGGGGGGAACCCCTGATCCAGCACCTGACACTGGACGAGTCCGAGTATTTTAACCCCGACTGGGACCATGCCGCGCGCCGCGTCATGTCGCCGCCCTTCCGCAACAAACTGCATCAGGACAGCCTGTGGAACGGTCTGGCCAGCGGCAGCCTGTCGGTCGTGGCAACGGATCATTGCGCCTTCAGCACGGACCAGAAACGCTATGGTGTGGGCGATTTCACCAAAATCCCCAACGGCACCGGCGGGCTGGAAGATCGCATGCCCATGCTGTGGACTTACGGCGTGCGCACGGGGCGGCTGACCATGAATGAATTTGTCGCCGTCACCTCGACCAATGTTGCCAAGATTTTCGGCATGTATCCACGCAAGGGTGCCGTGGCGGTTGGGGCCGATGCCGATCTGGTTGTCTGGGATCCTGAAAAATCGAAAACCATCACCGCCACAGCACAACAATCCGCCATTGATTACAACGTCTTTGAGGGGCACGAAGTCACCGGCCTGCCCCGCTATGTCCTGTCGCGCGGTCGCGTCATGGTGAATGACGGCACCTTTGACGGGCAGGAAGGGCACGGGCAATTTGTCGAACGCTGCCCCAATGGCGCGGTCAATCAGGCCCTGTCGGCATGGAAAGACCTGACCGCCCCCCGCCCTGTCGCGCGCGCCGGCATTCCTGCAACGGGGGTATGATGAAAGACAGCTCTGCAGCGCCGGTCATCTCCGCGCGCGACCTCAGCCTGACCTTCCAGACAGGGGACGGCCCTGTTCACGCCCTCAAGGATGTCACGCTGGACATTGCCAAGGGCGAATTCGTCAGCTTCATCGGGCCTTCAGGGTGCGGCAAGACCACCTTCCTGCGCGTCATCGCCGATCTGGAACACCCCACATCGGGCAGCATAACTGTAAACGGCATGTCGCCCGATGCCGCGCGCCGCGCGCGCGCCTATGGCTATGTGTTTCAGGCAGCGGGCCTTTATCCGTGGCGCACAATTGCGGGCAATATCAAACTGCCGCTGGAAATCATGGGCTATTCCGCGACCGAGCAGAATTCGCGCGTGCAAAAGGTGCTGGATCTGGTGGAACTCTCGGGCTTTGCGCGCAAATTCCCGTGGCAGCTTTCAGGCGGCATGCAACAACGCGCCTCCATCGCGCGCGCGCTGGCGTTTGACGCCGACATCCTGCTGATGGATGAACCCTTCGGCGCCTTGGATGAAATTGTGCGTGACCGCCTGAATGAGCAGCTGCTGGAACTGTGGGCGCGCACCCGGAAAACCATCGGATTTGTCACCCACTCCATCCCCGAAGCCGTGTATCTGTCCACAAAAATTGTGGTCATGTCGCCGCGTCCGGGCCGCATCACCGATATTATCGACAGCCCGCTGCCCCGCGAACGCCCCCTGGATATCCGCGACAGTCCTGAATTCATCGCCATTGCGCACCGTGTGCGTGACGGCCTGCGCGCGGGGCATCTGGATGACTGATCCCCTTTCATTCTGGCTAAAATATCCCGGGGGAGTCGCGCGCCAGCGCGACGGGGGCAGCGCCCCCTGCAACAGGGGGGACCATGCGTAACCTTGTTCCTGTTCTGGCCATCACCGCCGCCCTGATTGCGCTTTGGTATGCCGCCGTCATTCCCATGAACCAGCAATGGGCGCAGGATCAGGCCCGCCGTGCAGGTCAGGATCTGTCCTTCATCGCGCTTGTCACGGACACCATGACCCAACAGCGCCCCCGCCTGCCCGCGCCCCATCAGGTGGCTGCGGAATTGTGGAATTCAACTGTGGTCGAGGAACTGACCGGCAGGCGCGGCATCGTGAACACGGGCAGCCTGTCCAACCGCAGCCTGATCTATCACGGTTGGGTCACGCTGTCGGCCACGCTGTTGGGGTTTGCCATCGGGTCGGTGCTGGGCATATCACTGGCGATTGGCATTGTGCACAACCGCGCGATGGATGCCAGCATCATGCCCTGGGCCATTGCCAGCCAGACCATCCCCATTCTGGCCATTGCGCCTATGATCATTGTGGTCCTGAATGCTGTTGGCATAACAGGGCTGGTCCCGAAGGCCATCATTTCAACCTATCTGTCATTTTTCCCGGTGGTTGTAGGCATGGTCAAAGGCTTGCGCGCACCCGACCATATGCAGCTTGATCTGATGAAAACCTACTACGCCAGCGGGCCGCAAGTGCTGCTGAAACTGCGTCTGCCCTCGTCCATGCCATATCTGTTCACCTCGCTCAAGGTGGCGATTGCCGCAGCGCTTGTCGGTGCCATTGTCGCGGAACTGCCCACGGGCGCAGTTGCGGGGCTTGGCGCGCGGTTGCTGTCGGGCAGTTATTACGGCCAGACCGTGCAAATCTGGTCGGCGCTGTTTGCGGCGGCCATCCTTGCGGCTGGTATGGTGGCGCTGATTGGCATCATCCAGCGTGTGACGCTTAAACGCATGGGAATGGCAGCATGAAGGTTTTGCAAAATACCGGCGGGGTGCAATGGGCGGGCATGATGCTGGCCTTGCTGGTCGCGGTGGGGCTGGGGGGAACAGGCAGCCTGCCCTTTGGGGCAGTGATCGCTGTTCTAGCCGCTGGACTGATTTTTTTGGTGCCCGGTGCGCGGTTGATCTGGCTTATAATTGCGCTGATTGCAGCCTGCCTTGGTGTGGCGGCACTGTCGCTGCTGCCTTTTGCGCAATCCACCCTGCCCTTCTGGGCCATGATCGTGGCAGTCTGGCTGGGGGCGTGGCTTCTGGTTGCGCTGGTTGCAGAACGTCCGCGCCTGACCGGCCTTGCCGGGCGCGGGCAATCGCTGCTGGCACCGCTTGCGTTTGGCGCGACCCTGTTGTGGTTATGGGAAGCAGTGGTGCGCGCATTGGACGTGCCGCGCGTCATCCTGCCTGCGCCATCCCTGATCTGGGACAGGGTGATCCGGTCCACAGATATTTTATGGGTGGATTTTGTGCAAACCTTCGTCAAGGGCGCGCTGTCGGGCTTTGCCATAGGGGTGGGGGCGGCGTTCATCTTCGCGCTGCTGGTGGACAGGTCCGATTTCCTGCGCCGGGGCCTGCTGCCGGTGGGAAATTTTCTGGCGGCGCTGCCCATCATTGGCACTGCGCCCATCATGGTCATGTGGTTCGGGTTCGACTGGCCATCCAAGGCGGCGGTTGTCGTGGCGATGGTGTTTTTTCCCATGCTGGTCAACACGGTGCAGGGGCTGGCCGCAACGGATGCGATGCAACGCGACCTGATGCGCACCTATAATGCAAGCTGGGGTCAGGCGTTGCTGAAGCTGCGCCTGCCTGCGGCCATGCCGTTTATCTTCAACGGGCTTAAGATAGCGTCGACACTGGCCCTGATCGGGGCGATTGTTGCCGAATTTTTCGGCTCTCCCACGCGTGGAATGGGCTTTCGCATCTCAACCGAGGTGGGACGGTTGCAACTGGACATGGTCTGGGCAGAAATTGCCGTAGCAGCCCTCGCGGGGTCGCTGTTTTACGGTATTCTTGCGCTTGCGGAACGCGGGGTCACTTTCTGGCACCCGTCACAACGCAAGCGTTAACACCTGCGCCCCAGCCATGGGCCAGGCAACACGGAGATGATAAAAATGAAAAAGGCAATTTACGGGTCGGTCGCGGCCCTTGGTCTGGGACTGGCACCAGCGGCATGGGCGCTGGATGATGTGACCCTGCAATTGAAATGGGTCACCCAAGCGCAGTTTGGTGGCTATTATGTAGCGCTGGAAAACGGCTTTTATGAAAAAGAAGGGCTGAACGTCACCATCCGCGCGGGCGGGCCGGATATTGCACCGCCCCAGGTGATTGCGGGTGGTGGCGCGGATGTGATTGTTGAATGGATGCCTGCCGCACTGGCCGCGCGTGAAAACGGCCTGCCACTGGTCAACATCGCGCAACCCTTCAAGTCATCAGGCATGATGCTGACCTGTCTGGCCGAAACCGGCGTGACCGGCCCAGACGATTTTGCCGGCCGCACCCTTGGTGTGTGGTTCTTTGGCAATGAATACCCGTTCCTGAGCTGGATGAGCACGCTTGGCATTTCCACTGATGGCGGCCCGGATGGCGTTGAAGTGCTGCGTCAGGGTTTCAACGTGGACCCGCTGCTGCAACGTCAGGCCGATTGCATCAGCACCATGACCTATAATGAATACTGGCAGGTCATTGATGCGGGCATCAGCGAGGAAGAGCTGGTCACCTTCAAATATGAAGATCAGGGCGTCGCCACACTGGAAGACGGGCTGTATGTTCTTGAAAGCAATCTGGAAGACCCCGCATTCGTCGACAAGATGGCACGTTTCGTGCGCGCCTCCATGCGGGGTTGGGAATGGGCCGCCGAGAATGTCGAGGAAGCGGCCATGATTGTGCTGGAATATGATGATACCGGCGCACAGACCGAAGAACACCAGATCCGCATGATGGGTGAAGTTGCCCTGCTGATTGAAGGGTCTAACGGCACGCTGGACATGGATGATTACGCGCGCACTGTTGCAACGCTGTTGGGTGGCGGGTCTGATCCTGTCATCACGGCTGAACCTGTCGGGGCGACGACAACCGCCGTCACGGACGCGGCGTTCAACTAAGGCATTGCCCGTCCGGGGGTGATGCCGGGCGCGTCAGGAATTTTCGGGGTGGGGCGCAACATCTGGTTGCTTGCGCCCCACCCCATTGCATTTTCCCCACAATAAGCCGCATATGCCCCCCGGACATGTTGGGGAATTGGCGGCAAGGGATGCGATTTGAAAGGAATGAATTGCATCTGTTAAGGAAAAATGGAAGAAATCCGCCAGACCCGATCTTTGGGGCAGTTCCGCCAGCGTATCGGTTGCAGTGCAAACACAGCTAACAATGCGCTACCGGTGAACGCGGCACCAACCGCTGAAAGACGTCAGATGTTTCTTAGGCATAACTTGCGCTGGCTTTCGGCCGGATTTCTGCTGACATTTGTTTCCGCCTTCGGGCAGACATGGTTCATTTCGCTGTTTGCTGGCGCGATCAAGGCGGAACATGGCCTGACAGATGGCAGTTGGGGCAGTCTTTATACCATCGCCACGTTGAGTGCGGCAGCGCTGATGTTCTGGCGAGGCTCTTTGGCGGATACCATCGCGCTGTCGCGCCTTGCCCCGGCTGTTACAGGTCTTTTTGCGCTTGCGGCCTTGGGCATGGCGCTGGCGCAATCTGTGTGGGTTTTGGGTATTGCGTTGTTCCTGCTGCGGTTTTGCGGGCAAGGCATGTTCAGTCATATGGCCATGACCGCGATGGGGCGCTGGTTTGATGCGCAGCGCGGCAAGGCCGTATCGATTGCCAATCTGGGCCATCCGGCCGGCGAAGTCATCGTTCCCGTGCTGACAGTTCTGGGGATTGCAGTTATGGGCTGGCGGCTGTCATGGGCCGGTGTGGCACTGGTGCTGGTGTTGGCGGTTGCGCCGTTGATCTGGGTTTTGCTGCGCAATGACCGAACACCCAGCGGCCAGGGGCAGGGAAAACTGACAACAGGATTGCGCGGGCGACACTGGACCAGACAGGCCGCCGCGCGCCATTGGCTGTTGCCTGCGCTACTGCCGGTGCTGCTGACGCCGGGGTTCATTGGGACTGTGGTGTTCTTTCATCAGGTCCATATCTCCGAGGTGAAGGGCTGGACGCTGACCGCCATGGCCCCCGGGTATTCCGCATTCGCAACCACAACTGTGGTCGCCGCATTTCTGGCGGGATGGGCCGCCGACAGGTTTGGGGCGCAACGTTTGCTGACAGTGCTGTTATTGCCTATGGGAATCGGGGTGGCGCTGATTGGTCCAGTGGAACAGGTGGCGGGCTGGTATGTCGCGCTTGGTTTCATTGGCATGACACAGGGGACCGCCAGCGCGTTATGGGGCGTGTTGCTGCCCTTGGCCTATGGCACCAGACATCTGGGGGCCATCCGGTCACTGGCGACCACCATCATCGTCATTTCAACTGCCATAGGGCCGGGCATTACAGGGGTTTTGATCGACCGCGGCATAGAGTTTCCCGCCCAAAGCCTTGTCATGGGGGGGTGGTGCATCCTGCTGATGATCGGGTGCATCATGATTGACCGCCATCTGACGCGGGAACTGAAGGCAGATGATCCACAGCCCGACATGTTGCGCTGAAAACGCGTGCTGGGGCTGTGTCGCGCAATACGCGTTAGAGCATGTCGTGCAAAAATGGGACCCGGTTTTGCGCTAAAAGACCTGCGACACCATAAGGTTAGTGTGGGTCGCGTGAATGCGAATGAACGCGGGCACGCGCTAGGCGTTGTGGCGAAAGAACTGCGGGTGCCGGTCCTTCAGGGTGTGCCCGATAACAAAGGATTGTGACAAATGGCGGCGCATCGCCTCGCGCGCGGCAACAGCATCGCTGCGGGCAAGCGCATCAGTTATTGCGGCGTGGTCGTCCAGAATTTGGACGCCCTTGCCATGCATGGGCAGGTGCAATGCGCGGATGCGGTCGATATGGCCGCTTTCGCGCCGGATGAAGTGAAACAGCGTGTCATGCCCGCTGGTGGCGAATAAATGCTGGTGAAACGCCAGATCAAGCTGCCGGAAACCCGCCAGATCCTGTTGCGCAAGGCAGGCGCGCTGCAAATCAAGCATATGCCGAAGGTGATCAATCAAGGCGGGGTCATACGCTTGCGCCAGGTCTTCCACGATGGTTTGTTCAACACTGCTGCGCAGAAAATGGATTTGGGTTGCATGGTGCAGGTCGATCAGGGCAACGCGGGTTCGGGCCTGCGCGCGAATATCGACCAGCCCTTCTTCCTTCAGGCGCAAAAAGGCATCCCGCAAGGGTGTGGCGCTGATCTGATAGTGTTGCATCAACTGGCTGCGCGCCAGCACTGTTCCGGGTGCCAGTTCCAGCGATAAAATGCGCGCCCGCAAACTGCCCAGAACATCAAGACCGGCATCATGATTTGCAGATTGCAGCACGCCAATTCCCCCAAATATGCAAGACAGATATATTAGTGTTCCACTATGGGGGAACTGGCAAATATTTCAAGCGCGATCCGCCCCCGTCGCCATGGGCTGGCTGTCGGTTTCGAACAATTCGGGGCGGGTCAGAAGGATTTGTTCCATGAACCTGACCGATCCTGACACATGGGCGCGCACCAGTTCTTCGGCCCCAAGCCGCGACTGGCGGGCAATGGCGTCAAGAATCGCCTCGTGCTGGCGCGTCAGGGTTTCAAGTTTGCTGCGCTGCGCCGCTTTCAGAAAGCGGATGCGATCAAGATGCGCCTTTTTGGCGTGGATCACCTGCCACACACCGCCCAAGTCCGCCAGTTCGAACAGGGATTGGTGGAACCTGTCATCCAGCGGCATGTAAACCGCATAGGAATTTTGCTGCGCTGCCAGTTTTTGGTCCAGCAAAACGGCATTTGGCACAGTCAAATCAAGGCCGGGCGTGTCGCACAGGCGCTGAACAACTGGAATTTCCAGATTGACGCGCAAAAAATGCGCCTGCCGGACAGCGTTCGGGCTGATGCCGGACACAAACGTGCCATGCTGGGGCGCGATGGTCACAAGCCCGTGTTCGGCCAGCCGCAACAAGGCTTCGCGCAGGGGGGTGCGGCTTACCTCGAATCGGTCGCACAAGTCCTTTTCGTTAAGAACTTCTTTCGGGGGCAGGTCCAGTGTGACAATCAGCTTGCGCAACGCGTCATATATTTCACTGGCCCGCGACTTTTTGCGTGGCTGGACGTGCATTTGGAAGAAAATCCCGTTTTACATGAACGTAATAACATTCAGGCGCGGTTTCCATAGACCAAACCTGTCCCACGAAAAATATATTATCAGTTGAAACCCAATCATTGATATATTAGTGTGCCGCACATGGCCGGTTGGTCACACCCCAAAGTGGAGGAAACACGCATGACTTTCAGATTTACTGCATTGGCCGCTGCCAGTGCGCTTGCCCTGACATCTGGCGCGGCGCTGGCTGAAACCGATTGGCCCACGCGCACCATCAATGTCATCATTGGCGCAGGGCCCGGCGGCGATACAGATTTCAATTCCCGCACCATGGCGCGCTATTTCGAACAGATTACCGGCGGGTCAATGGTTGTCACCAACATGCCCGGCGGCGGCGCGACCATTGCCACATCCGCAGTGCGCGATGCTGACCCCGACGGCTACACCATGCTGTTTGGCCATACCGGCCACCTGATCGTCACCGAAGTGTCTGGCCTTGCCGATTACGGGATTGATGATTTTGAAATTTGCTGCATTCCCGCCATCGACCAGGGCGCGGTGTTCGTGGCCAGTGCCCAATCGGGCATTACCAGCGTCGAAGACCTTGTTGCGCGCACCACGGCCGAGCCGCAAAGTGTTGTGTTCGGCACCGAATTCGGCGGATATTCGCACCTGCAAGGGACCATCTTCCAGCGCGAAACCGGCGCGGATATGCGTGTGGTCGACACCGGTTCCGCATCGGACAAGATTGCGGCCCTGCTGGGCGGGCGTATTGATGTGGGCGGCATTGCTTACGGGGCCATTCAGGATTATCACGCCGCCGGGCAAATGGTGGTTCTGGGCCAGCCCAATGACACCCGCAACGAATTGCTGGGCGACATTCCCACCTTCGCTGAACAGGGCGTCGATTTCGTGATGAACAACCCCTATATCATCGCATTCCCCAAAGGCACTGACCCCGCCATCGTGGCCAAGATGGAAGATGTCATGCGCCAGATCACGGAAATCCCGGAATATGCCGCCGATCTGGAGCAAGGGTTCAAACAGCCCGTGTCCTTCCTGCCGCAGGATGCAGCGCTGGAACGACTGAACGCGATCCGCGATACTTACATGCCATACCGTGAAATCCTGCAATCAGCACGCTAAGGCCAACTGGCCGACGACAGGCCGGCAGACAGGCCCCCCAGAACGGGCCATCTGTCGGCCAATTCCTTCTAGCAGCGAAAAGGGGCGCGCGATGTCGCGAAACAGGGAACTGGTTGTGGGGCTTGCCATGCTGGGCGTGGGCATGGGCTATTTGTATATGACCATGCAACTGCCGCGCAGGGGCGCGGTTGACGCAACATTTTTCCCCTATGTGCTGGCTTGGGCCATGATCGGGCTGGGTGCGCTGCAATGTCTGGTGACATGGTGGCGCGGTGTCACCTCAACGGGTGGCGAAGATAAGCTGCAACCGCTTCAGGCCCTGACGGTTCTGGCCACGCTGGGCCTTGTGGCGGGGTTTATCGCCGCGCTGCGGCCCCTGGGCTTCCCAATCGCGGCAACGGGATTCCTGTTCGCGCAATTCATTGTCCTGACACCCAACGGCAAACGCCCGCGCCTGCTGCTGTATGCGGCGCTGGCCATCATCAGCGCGGCGGTCATTTTCATTACTTTCCGCTATGGCTTCCGGCTGATGCTGCCTGCAGGCCCGTTAACCCCCTATCTGCCGTAAGGAACGCCGCGTATGTTTGACATGCTTCTCCAAGGCTTCGCGGCGGTCCTGTCCCCGCAGATTTTCATCCTGATCACCATCGGCGTGGCCGTGGGCATTGTGTTCGGCGCGGTTCCGGGGCTGACGGCGGTCATGGCCATCGCGCTGACCTTGCCCATGACCTACAGCCTTGGGGCCGCAGCGGGGATTTCGCTGTTGATCGCGCTGTTTGTGGGGGCCACATCCGGCGCCCTGATTTCGGCAATCTTGCTGAAAATTCCCGGCACGCCATCATCCATCGCCACCACATTTGACGGCGGCCCCATGATGGAAAAGGGCGAAGGCGCAAAAGCGCTGGGTGTGGGGATCGTGTTTTCCTTCCTTGGCACCATCATGTCCATCGCGGCGCTGATGTTCATTGCCCCATCCTTGGCGCGGGTGGCGCTGTCCTTCGGTCCGCATGAATATTTCGCCATTGCCGTGTTTTCACTGACCTTGATTGCCACGCTGTCATCAGGGTCCATGATCAAGGGCATTTTCGCGGGTGTCGCGGGGTTTGCCGTGTCGACTGTGGGCATTGCGCCCGTGGATGCGATCACGCGCTATACATTCGGGCGGGTGGAAATTAACGCAGGCTTTTCCATCCTGACCGTGCTGGTGGGCATGTTCGCCATTGCCGAGGTTATTCGCGTGGCCGAACAGGCGCGCAAGCGTGGCGATATGCCCCCTGCCGCCCCGCTGATGGTCAAGATCAAAGGCTTCGGGTTTTCCATGGCGGAATTTCTGGGCCAGATCCCCAACGCCATCCGGTCGGGGCTGATTGGTATTTCCATTGGCATTCTGCCCGGTATAGGCGCGGGCACGTCCAACATCATTTCCTATATCGCCGCCAAGAAACGGTCCAAAACGCCCGAAAAATTCGGCAAGGGCACGATTGAAGGGGTGGTTGCCAGTGAAACCGCGAATAACGCGGGCATTGGCGGGGCCATGATCCCGTTGTTGACGCTGGGCATTCCGGGCGATGCGGTGACCGCCATTTTGCTGGGCGGGCTGATGATCCATGGCATCCAGCCCGGCCCCATGCTGTTCATCACCCAAGGGGCGTTGGTCTATACCATCTTTGCCGCGCTGATTGTGTCGGCCTTCATGATGCTGGTGCTGGAATTTCTGGGCCTGCGCGTCTTTATCCGGTTGCTGGCCATTCCCAAACACATCCTTTTGCCGGTCATTCTGGTTCTGTGTGCGGTGGGGGCGTTTGGCCTGTCCAGCCGTGTGTTCGATGTGTGGACCATTCTGGCCTTCGGGGTGCTGGGCTATGCTTTCGTCAAGGCGGGCATTCCCACCGCGCCCTTCATCATCGGGTTTATCCTTGGCCCCATGGCTGAAACCAATTTCCGGCGCGGATTGCAGCTGTCGGCAGGCGATTTCACCGGCTTCATCACAAACCCCATCGCAGGCACCTTCCTTGGTTTGGCGGCGCTGTCGATCCTGTGGCAGGTCTATTCCGCGCTGCGCCCCAAACCCGTCAAGACATTCTCGGATATTGTCGAGTGATCCGCACAATACCCCCGTATCGGAGCAAAACATGACCCGCATCAAAACCCCTGAAACCCTGCGCAGTGCGCGCTGGTTTGGCCCTGATGATCTGCGCAGTTTCGGCCATCGGTCACGGCTGATGCAGCTGGGCTATTCCGAGGCCGACTTTATGGGCAAGCCGATCATCGGCATTCTGAACACATGGTCGGAACTGAATTCCTGCCATTCCCATTTCCGCGAACGCGCCAAGGATGTGAAACGCGGGGTGTTTCAGGCGGGCGGCTTTGCTGTTGAACTGCCGTCCCTGTCGGTGGATGAAAGCTTCACCAAACCCACATCCATGCTGTATCGCAACATGCTGGCCATGGAAACAGAGGAGATGATACGCTCTCACCCCCTTGATGGGGTGGTGCTGATGGGGGGGTGTGACAAGACCACGCCGGGGCTGGTCATGGGCGCACTGACAGCGGGCGTGCCCATGATTTACCTGCCTGCGGGGCCAATGCTGCGCGGCAATTACGCGGGGCGCGCGCTGGGGTCGGGGTCGGATGCGTGGAAATACTGGGATGAGCGGCGCGCGGGCAATATCCCGGATGATGAATGGCAGGGGTTGCAGGGCGGCATTGCGCGCTCAGCCGGGGTGTGCATGACCATGGGCACCGCCAGCACCATGACCGCCATTGCCGACGCCATGGGCCTGACGCTGCCGGGCGCGTCATCCGTGCCCGCCGTGGACAGCGGCCATCAGCGCATGGCCGCCGATTGCGGGCGGCGCATTGTCGATATGGTCTGGGAAGACCTGACACCTGACCGCATTGTGACCGAAGCGGCGGTGAAAAATGCGGCCATCGTGGCCATGGCCACGGGCTGTTCCACCAATGCGGTGGTCCATCTTATTGCCATGGCGCGGCGCGCAGGCGTCAACCTGACATTGGATGATCTGGACGCGCTGGGGCGCACGACGCCCCTGATTGCCAATATCCGCCCCGCAGGCAAAGATTACCTGATGGAGGATTTCTTCTATGCAGGCGGCCTGCGTGCCTTGATGAAACAGATTGAAGAACGCCTTGATACATCCTGCCTGACCGTCACCGGCAAAACCATGGGCGAAAATCTGGAAGGGGCGCAGGTCTTCAATGATGATGTCATCCGCCCGCTGTCAAACCCTGTTTATCACGAAGGGTCGCTGGCCGTGCTACGCGGCAATCTGTGCCCTGATGGTGCGGTCATCAAACCCGCCGCCTGTGACCCGAAATATCATGTCCACGAAGGGCCAGCGCTGGTCTTCGACAGCTACCCGGCGATGAAGGCCGCGATTGACGATGAAACCCTTGATGTGACGCCCGACCATGTGCTGGTGTTGCGCAATGCAGGCCCCCTTGGCGGGCCGGGCTTCCCCGAATGGGGCATGCTGCCCATCCCCAAGGCGCTTATCAAACAAGGCCACCGCGATATGCTGCGCATTTCCGATGCGCGTATGTCGGGCACATCCTACGGGGCTTGCGTGCTGCATGTGGCGCCGGAATCTTTCGTGGGCGGGCCGCTTGCATTGCTGAAAACCGGCGATATTGTGCGGCTGGACCTGCCTGCGCGCAGGCTGGATATGCTGGTGGATGATGCGGAACTGGAGGCGCGGCGCGCGGCCCTGCCCGCGCCCGAACCCCGCTTTGAACGCGGGTGGGGGTGGATGTTCTCCAAGCATGTTGCGCAGGCCGACACGGGCTGCGACTTCGACTTTCTGGAACGCGATTTCGGCCGCCCGGCAGGCGAGCCGGACATATATTGAGGGGGCGCATATGACACTGACACTGGACCAGGCACTTAGCGGCATTTCCGGCATTCTGGTCACGCCATATGACGCGCGCGGCGATATTGCCCCTGACCGTCTGGCCCCCATTGTGGACCGCGCGCTAAACGCTGGCCTGCATATGCCGGTGGTCAATGGCAATACGGGCGAATTCTACGCCCTGACCACGAGCGAGGCCTGCACCATGGCGCGCGAAGTTGTGGCACTGGTGGATGGGCGCGCGCCCGTGCTGGCCGGTGTCGGGCGCGGCCTGCGCGATGCGGTTGCGCTGGCGCGGGCCTCAAGTGATGCGGGCGCGACTGCGCTGATGGTCCACCAGCCCCCTGACCCGTTCGTGGCCCCGCGCGGTGTGGTCGATTATCTGAATGCGATCAATGACGCATCCGGCGGGTTGCCGATGATGCTGTATCTGCGCAATGACACCATCGGCACCCGCGCCATTGCTGATCTGTGCGCCGTGCCCAATGTGCGCGGCGTGAAATGGGCCACCCCCAACCCGTTGCGGCTGGCCGAAGCCATCGCCGCCTGCGACCCCGCCATCACTTGGGTGGGCGGTCTGGCCGAAGTCTGGGCGCCGGTCTTCTATGCGGTGGGCGCGCGGGGCTTCACATCGGGGCTGATCAATGTCTGGCCCGAACGGTCGCTGGCCATTCATGCGGCATTGGAAGCGGGGGACTACCGCACAGCCAACACCCTGATTGCAGGCATGCGCGCATTTGAAGATATCCGCGCCGAGGAAATGAACGGCACCAACGTGACCGGCGTCAAGGCCGCGCTGCAGGCCACAGGCCATGATTGCGGCCCCACCCGCGCCCCGTCTGCATGGCCCCTGACTGATGACCAGAAAACCCGCCTTGCGCAGTTTCTGACCCAGAACAACCTGACCTGACAGGACAACACAATGACCCAATACACCCTTTCCGACAGCACCCGCGCGACACTGAAAAAAGTCTCCACCGCCTCCGTGGCCACGGCGCTTTATAAACGCGGGCTGCGCAACCAGTTCATTCAGGGCGTGCGTGCCGTTGCGCCCAAATCGGAAATCATGGTCGGGCAGGCATTTACGCTGCGCTACATCCCCGCGCGCGAGGATCGCAACCCCATCACGGCCTTTCGTGACCCCAAACACCCGCAGCGCGTGGCCATGGAAACCTGTCCGGCCGGGCATGTGCTGGTCATGGATGCGCGCGGCGATGCGCGCGCCGCCACAGCGGGGTCCATCCTGCTTACACGGCTGGCCATGCGCGGGGCCGCTGGCGTGGTGTCCGATGGCGGCTTTCGCGACATGGCCGGTATTGGCGCGCTGGACATGCCCGCCTATTGCGCTGGCCCCTCCGCGCCCACCAACCTGACCTTGCATGAAGCGCTGGACATCAACATTCCCGTGGCCTGCGGGGGTGTGGCGGTGTTTCCGGGCGACGTGCTGCTGGGGGACGGGGACGGCGTGATGGTCATTCCGGCCCATCTGGTGGAAGATATCGCCGCCGAATGCGCCGAGATGGAAGTGTTCGAAGATTTCGTGCTGCAACAGGTCGAAGCGGGCGCTGCCATCATCGGGCTTTACCCCCCCACCGAGGAGTCGAACCTGACCAAATTCGCCGCATGGCGCGCACAAACCGGACGT